>DASSWO010000060.1:0-5859 GCA_035704795.1 Methylophaga sp.
TCTGCCGTTTTCGCTCTGGTGGCTTTTTTGGCTGTTTTTTGCTTGGCTTCTTCGGCCAGCGCTTTTTGCTCTTCTTCAGCAGCCAGTCGCGCTTCTTCAGCAGCTTGTTGCTCAGCTTCAATAGCGGCAGCAACGGCAGCAGACTCGGCTTCAGCTTCTTGCTGACGTGTCATTTTTTCTTGTTGTCTGCGCAGTACTTCTTGCTGGCGTATTTGTTCCTGGCGAGCCAGCTCTTCAGCTTGCAATTGCGCTTGCTTTGGCACTTCTACTGCTGTCGGCGTTTCAGTCTCAGCTTCAGCTTCTACACCGCGTTTAACGAAGGTACGTTTTTTACGTACTTCAACACTGACGCTTTTGCTACCCGTCCGTGAAGAGCCACCCAGCTTGATTTCGCTGACGGATTTACGTTTCAGGGTGATTTTTTTCGGCGATGCATCAGCGCTGTCATTGCGCCCATGACGCTGTTGCAAAAACTGCAACAGATCTTGTTTCTGGGCTTCGGTGATCAAATCTTCGGCCTTGGACACTTTAATGCCCGCCTCATTGAGTTGCTCTACCAGTCTTTCGGGTGTAATACCGACGGTGCCGGCCAGGTCTTTAACCTTAATATCACTCATTGGTTATTCCCCTGTGTCAGTTGATTCATCGGCAAACCATGATTCACGAGCTTTCATGATCAGCGCGGCTGCTTTATCAGCATCGATTTCGCCGATCTCCATCAGCTCATCGACTGACTGATCCGCTAAATCATCGACGGTGGCAACGCCGTGGCTGGCCAGTTTTAATGCCAAATCTTTAGTCATTCCCGGCATATCAATCAGCGCTTGCTCAGGCTCAGCTGATTCCAGTTGCTCTTCACTGGCAATAGCCCGGGTCAGCAGTACATCACGTGCCCGTGAACGCAGTTCTTGAACGATATCGGCATCGAACTCTTCGATATCGAGCATTTCTTGTTCTGGCACATAAGCAACTTCTTCAAGTGATGAGAAGCCCTCTTGCGCCAGAATTAAAGCGACGTCTTCATCAACGTCCAAATCTTTCATAAAGGCTTCAATCAACACGCCAATTTCTTTTTCAGCTTTTTGATCGGCATCGGCGGCAGACATAACATTTAACTCCCAGCCGGTTAACTGGCTGGCAAGACGTACGTTCTGACCACTGCGACCAATGGCTTGCGATAATTGGTCGTCTTCAACGGCAATGTCCATACTGTGAGCATCTTCATCAACCACAATCGATAATACTTCAGCGGGTGCCATGGCATTAATAGCGAAACGTGCGACATCTTCATCCCAAAGGATAATATCAACCCGTTCACCGGCCAATTCATTGGTCACGGCTTGGACCCGTGAGCCGCGCATACCGACGCAAGCACCTACCGGATCAATGCGGGTTTCGTGCGCCAGAACGGCGATTTTGGCACGTAAACCAGGATCCCGTGCGGCACCTTTAATTTCAATCAGACCATCACTGATTTCTGGCACTTCCAGGCGGAATAGCTCCATCAGTAATTGCGGCGCGATACGGCTGACAATCAATTGTGGGCCGCGACCTTCTGGGCGAATTTCTTTCAGATAACCACGAACTCTGTCACCACTACGGAAGCTTTCCCGAGGGATCATTTCTTCGCGTGGTAACAATGCTTCGGCATTGGCGCCTAAATCCAGCGTCACATTACCGCGTTCAACGCGTTTGACTGTACCGAGGATCATATGACCAACTTTTTCGCGGTACATATCGACGACTTGCGCACGCTCGGCTTCGCGGACTTTCTGAACAATGACTTGTTTGGCTGTTTGGGCAGCGATCCGGCCGAATTCAACAGATTCCATCGGCTCACGAATATAGTCACCAACAGCAATGCCAGCCTGTTTTTTCTGGGCTTCGCTCAGCATAACTTGAATTTCTTCACCTTCAAACTCTTCGTCATCATCAGCAACAACCTGCCATTGACGAAACGTTTCGTAACTACCAGTCACTCTGTCGATAGCAACGTGGGCATCGATAGCCATTTCGTGCTTTTTACGGGTGGCCATCGCCAACGCCGCTTCAATCGCCTGGAAAATAACTTCTTTGCTCACGCCCTTTTCATTGGACATGGCATCGACTACCAGTAAGATTTCTTTGTTATTCATCACGCCCCCAGTGGATTTTTGCCAGGAAAAATCCAAGCCAAGTTTTACACAAACTGTTAATAATACGCTTTTTCAGGCAATAAGCCTTGCTTTAGCTAGCTTTGCCAATGGTAAGGCATATACCTCACCATCTACTTCAATCAAGATCTCGCCATCATCAAAGCCCTGCAATTCGCCGTTAAAATTTCGCCGGCCATTAACTGGCAGCTTCATGCTGATTTTAACTTGCGAGCCAACAAAACGCTGAAAGTCACGCGGCTTGAAAAGCGGCCGATCAAAACCGGGCGAGGAAATTTCCAGCATGTAAGCTGATTTGATGGGGTCTTCGACGTCTAAAACGCCACTGACCTGATGACTGACGCGCTCGCAGTCTTCAATACCGATGCCGTCTTCAGCATCAATATAAATGCGCAGCACCGGGCTTTGGCCACCCTGAATATATTCAACACCAACCAACTGGTAACCCAGCGATTCAATTGGTGCTTCAATTAATTGTTCGATTTGATCCGTTACGGCCATAAGCAAATAAAAAAAAAGGGCCATCGGCCCAATTTAAACTCCACAAAAACAAAAACCCCATTCAGGGGTTTTGTTATCGTAATATTGGTAGCGGGGGCTGGATTTGAACCAACGACCTTCGGGTTATGAGCCCGACGAGCTACCAGGCTGCTCCACCCCGCACCTGAACAAGACGCAAAGTATACATAGCAATGGTCTTGCACGCAAGGCCGATTGTAAGGACTTGTTTATTTTTCACCTCCGTCACTGTTGTGAACTGAAAAATCGTCAATCAAGGCGCAAGGAGAGCGGTTTAGTAACGCTAAACAAACAACGAGTAACGCAGAGTGACGCTTTATTCAGTCACAACCCGCAGGGCTGGGACTATTTTTGCGCCCGACTGCGTTGTATGAAATACATCCCTGTATTTCACCGCTTCACGGCCAGCAAAGCTGTTCAAATGGGTTCCAGACCCATTTGTCAATTGCTGATGTAGAATAACTACACGGCACAATTTCCGCCTTGCCGGACACAAAAATAGCCGCCAGCAGTGGTGGATATAAAAGATAAATAAGTCCTAGCTCTCTTTTAATTTCCGGGTTAGCGTGTTGCGCCCCCAGCCTAATAGCTTGGCTGCTTCCTGGCGTTTGCCTGCGGTTTTTTCTAATGCAACTTCCATCAGCAACTGCTCGACCATCGGCACCACATCAGCAAGTGCCCCTTCCTGACCACTGAGCGCTTTACCCGCAGCCCACTGGCGAAATAATTGTTGCCAGTCACTATTACGCCGGGTGTGATCGCTACCACCTTCCGCCGACAATTCCATTGGCAAGTCTTCCATCTGCACGATTTGTCCAGGCGACATCACCATCAACCAACGGCAAACATTTTCCAATTGCCTGACGTTTCCCGGCCAGGGTAGCTGAGACATGTACTGTTCGACATCGCTGGCCACCGACTTATTGGTCATCTTCAGTTCGCGGGCAGCTTTGCTGAGGAAATAACCTACCAATGCCGGAATATCCTCACGGCGTTCCCGTAGCGCCGGGGTATGAATACGAATCACATTCAAACGGTGAAACAAATCTTCGCGAAAATCGCCGCGCTCAACTCGTTGTTCCAAATTCTGGTGGGTTGCGGCAATGATTCTGACATCGGCTTTAATCGCACTGTGACCGCCCACCCGGAAATACTCGCCATCTGAAAGTACGCGCAATAAACGGGTCTGTAATTCAATCGGCATATCACCGATTTCATCCAGAAATAGCGTGCCGCCATTGGCTTGTTCAAAACGACCTTTACGGGATGCATGGGCACCAGTGAAAGCTCCTTTTTCGTGGCCAAATAATTCCGATTCCAATAATTCTCTTGGAATCGCCGCCATATTCAAAGCAATAAAAGGTGCATTGCGGCGGGGACTATGTTTGTGCAGCGCATGTGCTACCAATTCTTTACCGGTCCCCGATTCACCGTTAATCAATACAGTGATATTTGAACGCGCTAACCGGCCAATCGCCCGAAATACTTCCTGCATCGCCGGTGCTTCGCCTATGATTTCGGCGCCGAGATTTATTTCTTCACTGGGATTGGCATGCTGCTGACGGTGATGATTAATTCCCCGTTGAACCAACTCCACCGCATCATCAACATCAAATGGTTTAGGCAAATATTCAAAAGCGCCGCCTTCATACACTGATACCGCACTATCCAGATCCGAATAAGCAGTCATGATGATGACCGGTAAGTCCGGTTGTCGACGCTGAATATCCGCCAATAATTGCAGACCATCCATACCCGGCATACGAATATCACTGACCAGTACGTCAGGACTTGGCTCTTGATTACGTTTTAATTGCTCTAGCGCGAGATCAGCATTTTCAAAAGCTTTAACTGTAATATCTACGGCCTCGAGCGCTTTCTGTAGTACCCAGCGAATTGAACGATCATCATCGACTATCCATGCGATTGCTTTAGCGACCACGATTATTTGACTCCAAAGGGAAAATAACGGAAAAAACAGTCTGCCCGGGGTGACTGCTACACAATACGGTACCGCCATTTCGCTGTACCAGATTTTGCACCAAGTAAAGGCCAAGACCGGTGCCATCTGCCCGGCCAGTGACCAGTGGATAAAACAGACTGTCTTGTAAATGTTTGGGAATACCGGGGCCGTCATCTTCAATTTCAATGAGCACGCCTAGCCGGTAGAATTGTTTATCTATGGTCAGATTGCGCTGAATTCGGGTACGCAACCGAATGATGCCAAGCCCATGCATCGCCTGCACCGCATTGCGAACGATGTTTAAAAAAATCTGAATTAATTGATCTAAATCAGCCATGAGATCGGGAATACTGGGATCGTAATCTGCGATAAACCGTAATCGCTCATCCACTTCGATATCAACCAGTTGCCGGACGCGCTGCAAAACTTCATGAATATTTACTGTTGTTTTTTCACTCTGCTGATAAGGCCCTAACATCCGGTTCATCAGATTTTGCAGCCGATCAGCTTCATTAATAATGATCTGGGTATATTCTTTTAGATCATCAGAATCTAATCGCCGCTCTAGCAATTGTGCAGCGCCGCGTAATCCGCCCAGAGGATTTTTAATTTCATGGGCAAGACCGCGAACTACTTGTTGTTGGGTGTGCAGGTTTTCATCACGATTAATGCGTTGCTGATAATCCAACTGCGCCAATTCCAGCAGAATATACGGCACATTCAAATCCAACAGTTTGATAGAACAATCAACGACAATTTCACCACTGGCCGGCAAGAACAATGGGACTTCGCGTTCGATTAAGGCCTGACCACTGCTCAATACCCGTTGCAATGAGCCTAGTAAACGAGATTCGCCGGGCAGTAGCATTTGAAAGGGAATATGTTCGGCTTGACGCTGTGAGATCTCAAACATGATCTCAGTCGCAGTATTGATGTAACAGACGCGATACTGACGATCCAATACCAAAATCGCCGTAGTGAGATTTTCCAGGACATCGCTGCAGGCAAGTAGATCCTGATTCATAGGTAGTTCATCACGTTTCATAGATTTGCTGACTGCAAAATCCACTCCAACTTATTAAGCATAGAAAAACCTATTATTAAATATTTGATTTTGTTAGGGTTTATCTTTCAGCCTGTTTCAAGAAAGAATATTCTACCCAATTAAAACATCTAATTTTTTGATTATATGCACACTTATGGTGCATAGCTGGATTACATATT
>DASSWO010000160.1:0-4110 GCA_035704795.1 Methylophaga sp.
CGCTGCAACCGCCGGAAGCTGTTGATGAAGAATTCGAGCATACACTGCGCCCGGAAACTGTGCTCGGTGACAATTGGTTACAAACCGATGCAAGGGTCAGCTGGCTGCTGGATTTCCTGAAACAGCAGCGCGGCCAGAAACTGTTGTTGATCTGTGGTCTGGCCGATACTGCCGAGCAATTAGAGCAATTTTTAAGAGTCAGTCATGGTATTCGAAGCGCGGTCTTCCATGAGGGTATGTCGCTGGTTAACCGGGATCGGGCAGCAGCTTATTTTGCTGATGATGAGGCGGGAGCACAGATCTTAATTTGCTCAGAAATTGGCAGTGAAGGCCGTAATTTTCAATTTTGCCATCAGCTGATTTGCTTTGATTTACCGCAAAGCCCGGATTTATTAGAGCAGCGCATCGGCCGTCTGGATCGCATTGGTCAGCGGCAAACGGTGACAATCCATGTGCCGTTTTATCAAAATACCGCGCAACAGCGATTATTAGACTGGTTCCATCAGGGCGTAAACGGTTTTGAACAAGTGCAAAAAACCGGTGAAGCATTGCTCGCCCAATTTGCTGATGAGTTAGACAGTGTGCTTGCAAATCCGGCTGATGAAATGGCCGCGCAGCAGTTGATTAAAACCACAGCCAAACGACGTGAAACGTTAAACAAAGCCTTACAGCAAGGCCGCGACAAACTTTTGGAATGGCATTCATTTGATGCCGAAAGGTCGGAAGCCATTCTGGCGGAGCTGGATGCTATCAGCCGGCCAATGGAGCTTACGGATTTTATCGCTGATTTTTGTGATGCCTTTGGTATTGATCAACAGGTTCACAGCTCAGACAGTGTTATCTTGCAGGCCGGTGATCAAATGCTGCAGCATGATTTACCGGGTTTACCAGAAGACGGTATGACAGGCACCTATCAACGGCATAAAGCGCTGGCCCGTGAGGATATGGCCTTTCTGACCTGGGAACATCCGCTGGTCAGCAATGCACTCGATGCCGTAATAAGTAGTGAACTTGGCAATACCGCATTTTGCACAATAGCCAGCGACAGTTTGCCTGCCGGTAACTTACTGCTTGAAGCGGTGTTCAGTTTTGAAGTCAGTGCGCCCAAATCGTTGCAGATCCCACGCTATTTATCACAACAATTTCAGCGCTTGTTGGTCAATGAGCAAGGTCAGGATCTCAGTGAGGACTATCCATTGGAGCAACTGTCTCGATTGGCGGGACGTATTCCTAAAGCCACTATGCGGCAACTGGTCGAGCATGCACGTTCACGTATCGAAAATTTACTTGAGCACGCACAGCAGCAAGTTGATAGCTTAACGGGTCAGTGGATAAACGATGCTACCCATAATGCTGAGCAATTACTTGATAACGAGTTAAATCGTTTACAGCAACTGGCTAAGCGCAATACTACGATTAGGCCTGCTGAAATTGCCTATTTGCAGCAAATTAAAACCGATACGGTCAAAGCTATTCAAACAGCACAATGGCGGCTCGATGCCATCCGCGTGGTGATAGTTACTGAAGCGGATTAAAGCATTATATAAAAGGAAAGCTTATGCGGCGTGGGTTATTAGCGGTCATTATTCTGGCAGTGGCAATCGCCGGCTTTGCCTGGCTGAAAAACTCAGCACCTAATACGCCGACACAAGCACGCCAGACTCCGGCTGTGATAGTCAAAACGATTACCGTAAATAAACAAGCACTCTCGCCGGAAGTCGTACTCTATGGCCGTCTGGAATCCCCGGTTGACAGCACGTTAACGTCGTCAATTGATGCCAATGTTGAAGCCTTGCATGTACTTGAAGGCGACACAGTCGATACCGGTAGTTTATTGGTCAGTCTTGATGATACCGAGACCGAAATTATACTGCGGCAACGTCTGGCGGATGTTGCCGAAATCAACGCCCAGATTGCCAGCGAGCAAGCCCGGCTGAAAAATGACCGTGCGTTATTGGCTACCCAGCAAAAACTGCTGGATTTGACCAAAAAAGCCGTCGAGCGCGCACAAACACTGCAAGATCGAAAACTCGGCTCACAGTCGTTGATTGATGAAGCGCTGACTAATCAGCAGCAACAACAACTTGCTTTACAGCAATTGCAGTTTGCGATTGCTGATCAACCGCTGCGGATTGACGCATTAAAAGCCACATTAATGCGGGCTGAAGCCTTGTTGGATCAAGCAGAAGTCGATTTACAGCGCACTGAAATCCGCGCCCCTTTTGCTGGCCGGATTACTGATATTCAAGTGGCAGTTGGGGAGCGGGTCCAGGCCGGCGATCCCTTATTACATCTCTATGATCCTGGACAATTAGAATTACGGGCTTTGATCCCCTCACGTTATTTAAATGCTGTTTTACAGGCTTTTAATAACGATAAGCCAGTGCCAGGCAAGGCGCAGATAAATGGACAACCCTTTCAGTTCACATTAAGACAATTAGCGGGTGAAGTGCAGCCGGAAAGCGGCGGTCGTGAAGGTTTATTTCAGCTACAGGGAAATTCCGAATCACTGGCGCTGGGCAGCTTTGTTAGTTTGCAATTAAAACTACCACCGCAAGCCGATTTGATTGCCTTACCTTTTAGTGCACTTTATGGTCTCGACACGGTTTACCGTGTAATCGATAACCGGCTGGAAGCATTAAATGTCGAAAAAGTTGGCGAACGTTTATTGGAGAATGGCGAGCAGCAAGTATTGATTCGTAGTCCGCTATTAAATGATGGCGACAGACTAATCACCACCCAGTTACCCAATGCTATTAGCGGTTTGCTGGTGAATCCACAGTGATCAACGAACACCGTCGCGATTTGATTGGCATTTTTGCTCAACATCGGGTAGCCAGCAACTTGCTGATGGTGGTGATGATTTTGCTCGGGGTTCTGGCGCTGAATCGTCTTAATACCCAGTTTTTCCCGACCTTTGCCCTGGATGTCATTAATGTTCGTATCGACTGGCGCGGCGCCAGCGCCGAAGATGTTGAACAAGCCATCACCCGTCAGGTTGAGCAGGAACTGCGCAGCGTCGATTATGTGAAAAAAATGACATCCACATCCACATACGGCATGGCGGTTATCGCGCTGCAATTTTATGAAAAAACTGATATGGGTCCGGCACTGGATCAGGTCAAAAACAAGGTAGCGCAGTTACGGAATTTGCCGTCTGACAGTGAAATACCAGAAGTATCATTAATCTCGCGATATGAAACGGTCGCGCGAGTGTTACTGAGTACCGATGGCAAACGGGAAGGACTGCGAGAACTGGCCCAGCAATTTGAGCGCGAATTGCTGGATAGAGGGATTTCTCGTGTTCAAATTACCGGTTTGCCGGCTGAAGAAATGGCGATTCAGCTGAAAAATGCCGATTTAGCGGCGTTAGGCATGAGCTTCAGTGATGTGGCAGACCGTATTGCCGCACTCAGTCAAGACTTGCCGGCTGGGGAAGTTGGCAATGATGAAGCGGCCCGACAATTGCGTAGTCTCGAGCAGCGGCGCAGCGAACAGGCATTTGCTGAATTGCCTTTGCAATCGGATTTTAATGGCGGCCTAATCAAACTGGGTGATATCGCAGACATTGAACGCCGGCCATTGCGCAACCAGGTGGCCTTATTTCACGAAGGCCGGCCGGCGGTTGAAATCGAATTACAACGTACCGAAAATGCCGATTCACTAAAATCGGCACGTATTCTCGAAGACTGGCTGGCTGAACGTCAGCAGCAGTTGCCGAATGGCGTATATATGCAGGTCTACGATGCCAGCTGGCAGCTCATTGCTGAGCGAATTAATTTGTTATTGAAAAACGGTCTCGGCGGTTTAGTGCTGGTATTGGCGACCTTGTTTTTGTTTTTGCATGGCCGCATCGCATTCTGGGTTGCGGTGGGTATTCCAGTGTCGTTTATGGCGGCCTTGTTTGTACTGTACTTGTTAGGCGGCAGTATCAATATGATCAGTTTGTTCGGGCTGATTATGTCGCTGGGTATTATCGTTGATGATGCGATTGTGGTGGGTGAAGATAGTTTTAGTCATTACCAAAAAGGAGAGGCATCACTGACCGCCTCAGAAGGCGGTGCCAGGCGTATGTTAGCGCCAGTTTTATCATCGTCGCTAACGACCATT
>DASSWO010000070.1:0-3040 GCA_035704795.1 Methylophaga sp.
GCCGCTTCTGCGTAAGCCCAGTCATGATGGGCAATACGCTTGGCTTCTTTTTTAAAGGTGGCGGCATCAATCGCCGTTAAGGCCAGCAGCGCTTTTTGTAATCTGATATGCACTTCAATCAATCCTGAAGCATCACGGGTGATCGGTAAAAACAAATCATCAAGCAGATCTGACAGGCGCAATACCGGGACAAAAATACGATCGTAAATAACCATTTCGCTATCCATTTCTTCAGTGCACCAAACCTGTAAAATCCTAACGCCACGGCCAAGAATATCAATTGCTGTACCGGGATCATTAACCGCTGGCGATAAAGCCCGGGAGGCAATTTCAGCCAAAACACACAACCCAAATCGGGGATCTTGTTCGAATGAGCGCTCATCGTCTATCGAAAACTGGCCGCGTATATTGTCGATAACTTCCGGACTCAGACAATTACGCAACCAGGCAATGGGTTCACCGGGATGGACAAATTTACCGGGTAGATGCAAAACAGCAATTTCAGTTTGCTGTGTTGTAGCAATATTGGACAAAGCCCCGGTATCCACATGCTGTATGTAACCTATCGAATCGGTATAAATGGCTACGGCATCAGCGGGAATGTCATTGCTATGCAGTGGTTTACCACCCAGGCAGGGATGCCCCCGCCATTCATTGAGCGCTTTTGAGGTGGCAACTTCGACGCGTTTGGTAGTTTCAGCAAGCCGGCCCAATTTCGACAAATGTTCAATCCAGCGCAACATGGTGATGACTATTAATACAATAACAGCGATGGTTGTGGTGAACAAAATGAGCAGGCCGGTTTCACCATATACATTCATATGCATAGCGATAATGCCTACCAGGCTATAAATAAAACTGCCCAGAAAAGTAGCCAATACATTCTGGCTGGTGGCATCTTTTTTGACTAATTGATTAGCACGTGGCGTCGCGCCCGCACTGGCTGAACCATATGCCGTGACCATGACACCAAGTGAGAATGTCGTTACGGCCAGCATGCTTGAGGCGAGAATATCGAGAATATCGGCGACGGCATTACTGCTAATAGCAAATGGCAGCGGATTTTCGATAAGTTGTTCCAGCGGTATCGCTAAGAGAGCAATGGCAATTGCGAAAATGCCAAATAAGGCGGCCCGTAACCATAATTGCTGCAGTAGCTGCGATAAGATCCATCGCCATTTTGAAAACATTGCCGTGCTCCTGAGTTCCTTTATTGCATTATGCCTGCATTCAAGTGACGGCCATAAAAAAACCGGCTGAGGCCGGTTTTCTCAAAGTTGTCTGAGCGTAATCAGGGTGAAAATGAAGAGCCACAGCCGCAAGTAGTAGTGGCATTCGGATTACGGATAACAAACTGTGAACCTTCTACACCATCTGTGTAATCAATTTCTGCACCGACCAGATATTGGTAGCTTGCAGGATCGATTAACAGTGTGACACCGCCTTTTTCAACCTCGGTATCTCCCTCACTGACTTGCTCTTCGAAAGTAAAACCATATTGAAAACCTGAACAGCCGCCGCCAGTAATAAATACCCGCAATTTCAGCTGATCATTGCCTTCTTCAGCAATCAATTCACTGACTTTCGATGCTGCCGAATCGGTAAACAGGACTGGACTGGGCATTTCGCTGGTCATAACATACTCCGCTGCAAAAATTTTATAACGACTAACAGTATCTAATTTCTGACTAATTTAGTCAAGATTTATCCGGCTGCTGATCATGGCCGGCCAGCTGCAAATTTTCAGCATCATTATTTTCATGTTTGACGTTTAATACACTGTCTTCATCGCTAACATGCACCAATTGGCCATTGACTTCAGCGCCCATGGCCATTTCCAGTAAACGGTAAAAAACATTGCCATTGATGTGTGCTTTGGCAGCCAGTTCAACATGCTCACTGGCATAAATATGACCATTAACCCGGCCATTTATCAGTTGGTGGGCGACATGGATTTCGCCTTGAACCCGGCCTTTTTCACTCAGGGTCACCATGGCTGCTTCACCTTCGTCGGCGATAATATTACCGGTTACCGCGCCGTCAATACGTAAACCACCGCTGAAATGCACATCACCTTTGATATGGGTATTTTCACCAATTAAAGTTTCGATGCGCGAGGCTTTACGGGCTTTTTGTTTTTTTTGTTTGTTGAACATCTGTTACCTCATCAATCGTTGGGCAGAATTTCTTGCCAGTTAAAGGCGCGTGACGTCAGTGTCTTGTCCTTCTGCGTCAATGTCACCACTAACTTTGCCGGTGTTTGTGCTGGTAGGGTAAAACTGCCTTCAATAACCTGTACATAACGTAGATTCAGCGCATGTTCGCCAATAGTGTCAGTATTTTCAGGGGCGTCCTCAGCAGCTTGTAAGCCGACAATGACTTCACCAGTGATGGGTTCACTGATATTGTCACCCTGCGTCAAAACCAAGCGATAGCGAAGTAAGCTGGTATCCGTATCGTCTGTCCGAAGTTGTAATTCACGAACCTGTAATTCACTGCTGCCCGTGCCTTGCGTGACGGTCTGATAAAACAATAATTCTTTATTCAGATCAATAACTTTTTGCTGCAATTGCTGCAAACGTGATTCCAGCTGTGTTGTCGTGGCCTGATGAATGGCTTGGATTTGCTCATGGCTATTACGGGTTTGGCTCAGTGCCTGATAATCTGTTTGCAGTTCAGCAAGCTCAGTCTTTAATTGCTGATTTTCCGCCAGCAACTGCGCTTGTCGTTCGCTGATATGCTGGTGGTAATACCATTGCCCGGCAATTACCAGTAAGACAATCACGGCCATCCACAGTAAACAGCGGAAAGGGCGGCGCTGGCGGATTTCATAGGGTGCTAAAACTGTCATCAGGGTAACGTCGCGATGCTGTGCAGTCCGTGCGTTTCTGTTAAACCGAACATAATGTTCATACATTGAATCGCTTGTCCGGAAGCGCCTTTAACCAGATTGTCGATAACGGATAGAACAACCACCGTGTTTTCGCCCTGTGGCTGATGCACCGCGAGCCGGCAGACATTGGCGCCACGCACCGAACGT
>DASSWO010000129.1:0-11330 GCA_035704795.1 Methylophaga sp.
TTCGCGAGAATGACATTGGGGTAAATCTGCGGCCATCTGCGTAATCTGCGGATGGCTTTAGTCGGTTAAATAGATTGCTTCGGCGATAAAGCCGCCTCGCAAAGACGGTCATCTGCTCGTAGTAGATTGCTTCGGCGGAAAACGCCTCGTAAAGACAGATTTTTATAGAGCTCTGTGCTCTCTGTGTCTCTGTGGTTAACTTTACTCGGTCGGGCTTGATTCCCGCATTCGCGGGAATGACATCGGGATAAATCTGCGGCCATCTGCGTAATCTGCGGATGGCTTTATTCGGTTAAGTAGATTGCTTCGGCAAAAAACGCCTCGCAAAGACGGTCTTTAATAAAGCTTTGTGCCCTCTGTGCCTCTGTGGTTAATTTTACAAATTCAGTTTTAATTTATATTCAAAGGCTAGTCTGGGCAGGTTATGGCTGAATAACAGGCAATAAAAAAGCCCGGCATGCAAGGCAAACCGGGCTTCAAATTCGATGGTGGCTCGACCTGGAATCGAACCAGGGACACAGGGATTTTCAATCCCTTGCTCTACCAACTGAGCTATCGAGCCAACAAGGTGGCGTATTAAACCTGCTTGCCCTGATACTGTCAAGCAAATCGCCATAGGCAGGGTTTTGATGGCTTGTGGCAATGTAGTCATCATGTTGTAATGGCGGCGATTTGGCGTGATTTGCACGGAATTAATAATGATAAAAAAACAAAGTTGGGGAGTGGGACTGGGGTTATTGTTAGCGCTGGTTCTGGGCGTGTTATTGGGGCCTCTGATAACCGATGTTAAATGGCATCGACAACTGCAACAGATGTTGATTGGACAACAAGTTGATGCCGGTGATGAAGACGATGATGCGGCTGATGCAGTGATGCCGATGACCGTCGCTTTGGATGAAACCGCGCAGCAATTGGCCGGTATCGAAACGATCACGCTTGAAAAAAGCAGCTTTTATCCTGAAAACCGGGCGCGTGCCACCGTGATCAGTATTCAGCCGATGTTGCAGTCCCGTGCGGAACTGCGAAATCTTCAAGCCGCCGTTAATCTGGCAAAGGTGATTGAACAATCCAGTCTTCGTGAATTAAATCGGTTGCAAAAGCTTGCTAAAGCCACCGGTAGTGTTGCCAATAAAGATGTACTTGCGGCGCAAGCAGCCTGGCAGACGGCCAAAGCCTCGCTGAATCAAACACAGGTTCAACTGGAAAATCTAAAGCGCATTATTCGCCAGCAGTGGGATGCCACGATGGCAGCTTGGATCTTTGATCCTGAGGATGTTGCTTTTAAACGACTGGTCGAACGCTCTGACAGCTTATTGTTGGTCACCATGCCGGTGGGTGAGCCGCTACAAGCTGATGTCAACACAATCCGGGTCGCACCGGAAGGCGATCGGGCGCAAGCCCGCAAAGCCGAATATGTGGCACCCGCGATTCGTGTCGACAGCAGTTTACAAGGTGAGACCTATTACTTTCGTATCAACACGGGCCGGCTGCGAGCGGGGATGCGTCTTGATGCCTGGGTACCGGAAACCCAGCGGCCGATTGACGGGGTAATGATCCCCGATAACGCTATCATTTGGTATGCCGGGCAGCCCTGGGCTTATACACAAATCGGGGATGGTATGTATCAACGGGTATCGTTGAAAAATACCCTGCCAGCCGCAGAAGGTGTATTTGATGCACGCGGTTTGCTCAAACCAGGTGATGTGCTGGTGGTTGATGGTGCGCAAACGCTGCTCTCTGAAGAATTTAAATGGCGAATAGTGGAAGAAGATGATGACGATTAAATATCGGCCACTTCATTCATTTACGTCATTGATTTAACAGGGACTCTGCATGCTTTCCAAATTAGTCGCTTTTTCAGTTCGTTTTCGCGGCGTGGTGCTGGCAATGGCACTGCTGATGTTGGGTTATGGCGCATATAAATTAGCCAACGCGAGTCTGGATATTTTTCCCGAATTTGCGCCTAAGCAAGTCATTATTCAAACGGAATCTCAGGGCCTGACTGCCGAACAGGTGGAAATACTGGTCACCCAACCTCTGGAAAACGGTCTGGGCGGGCTGCCGGATGTGGAGTTTGTCCGGTCGGCGTCAACGCCCGGTTTATCCGTCGTTATCATCACTTTTAAAGACAGTTCCGATACTTATATTAACCGGCAATTAGTGTCCGAACGGCTGGTGAGTGTGCAATCTGCGATGCCCGCTGGTATTACGCCTCTGATGGTGCCACTGGAGTCTTCATCGGGCACGATCATGACCATTGGTCTGACCAGCGACACCGAAGACCTGATGTCACTGCGCGCCTTGGTTGATTACACCTTGTCTCCGCGATTACTGACCGTGCCCGGCGTTGCCGATATCAACACTTTTGGCGGTCAGGAAAAGCAACTACAGATTCAGGTCGATCCGCAGGCATTAAAACGTTATGACCTGACGATTAATGACATCACCCGTGCCACCGAGGGCGCTACCGGACTGCGGGGTGTTGGTTATGTGGAAAACCACAATCAGCGGATGATGTTGACCATTTCCGGTCAGCCGATGACACCAGAGGCCATGGCCAAAGTGGTAGTGCGTAAACAAGGCGATGATCTGATTTTATTAGGCGATGTGGCTGACATCGTCTCAGGCCCTGCCCCAGCCATTGGTGGCGCCGCAATTAATGGTGAACCGGGTATTGTCATCATGGTGATTGGTCAGTATCAAGCCAATACGCTGGCGGTGACTGAAGGCATTGAAGCGGCGCTTAATGAGTTTAAAGATGGCTTTGAAGCCGATGGCATCAAATTGCATGATGACTTGTTTCGGCCAGCTAATTACATTGAAGCTTCTCTGGATAATATTCAGCATCACTTAATGGTCGGTGGTGGTCTGGTGCTGCTGGTGCTGTTTTTGTTTTTGTTTAATCTGCGCACTGCACTGATTTCGATTACGGCGATTCCCTTATCATTGTTTGCGGCTATCATCGTGCTGCTGGAGCTGGGTATCAATATCAATATTATGGTGCTGGGCGGCCTCGCCATTGCCCTTGGTGAAGTGGTTGACGATGCGATTATTGATACTGAAAATATATTTCGCCGGCTGCGTGAAAATGCCGCTTTAGCCGTGCCCAGACCGACCATGCAAGTGGTTTACGAAGCATCAATGGAAGTGCGCAGCTCGGTGGTATACGCCAGCTTTATCGTCATGCTGGTGTTTGTGCCTTTGTTAACCCTCAGCGGTGTTGCCGGCCGGATGTTTGAGCCTTTGGGTGAAGCTTATATTCTGGCGATTTTTGCCTCGTTATTAGTGGCGCTGACGGTGACTCCAGCGTTATGCCATGTGTTGCTGAGTAAGCAAATGCAACGTGATACCCGTGAGCCGCCGTTGATTCGCAAAATGACGCCGGCCTATGGGCGTCTGCTGCGCTCGGTCAGCAGTTATCCAAAACTGGTTTTGTTTGGTGTGCTGCTATTTTGTTTGAGTGGGATTGCGACTTTACCTTTTCTCGGTGGCGGCTTTTTACCGGAGCTTCGTGAAGGGCATTACATTATTCATACGGCCAGTATTCCCGGTACCTCTATCGAAGAATCGCTGCGGGCGGGTGGCTTGATAGAAAAACGAGTCGCAGAAATCCCGGGGGTGCGGGCGACTTCACAGTGGGCCGGCCGTGCTGAACGTGGTGCAGATACTTTCGGTACCCACTACAGTGAATATGAAGTTGATTTGGAGCCGGGTTTAAGTGGTCCTGAACAGCAGGCCATCCTCGATGAGATCCGTGAGGTACTGGAAGCCTTTCCGGGAATGGCCTCGGAGGTGAATACCTTTTTGGTGGAGCGGATTGATGAAACTATTTCCGGCTATACCTCACCGGTGGTCGTGAATATATTCGGTAACGATCTTGATCAATTGGATCAAAAAGCCAAACAAGTCGCCGCCGTCATGGCGGAAATTGACGGCGCTGTCGATATTCAAATTCGCGCACCGGCCGGTGAGCCGCAAATTCAATTACGCCTGAAATTGGATGAACTTGCATTCTGGGGTCTGACTCCGGCAGAAGTTGTGGAGACCTTACATACTGCTTATGACGGCGCACATGTTGGCCGGATTAATGAAGGTAACCGATTGTTTGATGTGGTGGTGGTGTTGCCGGAAGCATTACGCGAGCATCCGCGACAAATATTGGATCTGCCGCTACGCAGTGCCGACGGCATTATGATTCAGATGGGGGATGTGGTAGAACTCAATCAAATTACCGGTCGTCATGCAATATTGCATCAAGGTGGGCAACGACTTCAAACCGTCACCTGTAGTGTGGCGGGGCGGGATTTAAACTCGTTTTTTGCGGAACTCAGCGAGCGGATACATGAAGAAGTTGAATTCACCGCCGATATTTATCCCGAATTTACCGGTGCCGCCGTCGCTCAGGCGCAATCGCGTGAGGATTTGATCGTCCATTCCAGCCTCGCTGGTATTGCGGTGTTGTTATTGCTTTACATGGCACTGCGTAGTTTACGGAATATGTTACTGGTATTGATTAATTTGCCGTTTTCACTGGTTGGCGGTGTGATTGCGGTATTAATGACTTCGGGCATTCTGTCGATTGGCTCATTGGTTGGTTTTGTCACGTTATTTGGTATTACGTTGCGTAACTCAATCATGCTGGTATCGCATTATCATTATCTGGTGGAAACCAAAGGTGAGCCATGGAATATGCAAACGGCGATTCGTGGTGCGCAGGAGCGTTTACCATCGATTTTGATCACGGCTTTGGTCACGGCGCTGGCGATGTTACCGATTGCTTTGAATGCGGATAGTCCCGGTCGGGAAATCATGGGCCCAATGGCGGCGATTATTATTGGTGGTCTGGTTTCTTCAACCATTCTGAACTTGCTGGTTTTGCCCAGTGTGATGTTGCGTTATGGCAAATT
Source organism: Methylophaga sp. (assembly GCA_035704795.1). Classification (GTDB taxonomy): domain Bacteria; phylum Pseudomonadota; class Gammaproteobacteria; order Nitrosococcales; family Methylophagaceae; genus Methylophaga. Next base: position 4,908 of record DASSWO010000129.1, read on the forward strand.
CCGGCCATCTACGCAGGAAGCGTTTATTGGTTGAATCAGTCCAGCGGTGTCAGCCAGGCAATGGCGATGATCAGCAACACTACGCCGATCATCGCTAATTCCAGCCACATCAGTTGCCAACCGCGAAAGTTTTAACCGAGTCGCTACGCCGTTCAGCAAAATACAGATAAATTTCCCGTAATTCATCGGCCGTAAAAGTAATCAGAATCAACTGCTGCCCGGGGTAAATCAGATTTGGGTCACGTCCCATACTGTGGGTTTTGAAGTTAAAAACATAGCTGGTGGTGGTTTTACCGTTGAGAATAGAGCCTAAAAACGAACTGAAGCCATCCGGTAATGGCTCATCTGCATCAGCGGGAATAGTGACACTGACCGTTGATTGTCGGCCAAGGCCGTCAATATGCATGCCCCGACGGAATTTATCAATCAAACCGGTCTGGATAATGCCCCATAAGCCTTGCCGATCAGCCTCAGTCACCCGATGCAAATACAACAAACTATTATCGCTTACCATGTCATCGCCCAGAATGTCTTTAATCGCTAATTCCTGAACGCCACGATTAATGGTGACATGCATTTCTTGATCTTTATCAATACCAGAATCAGCTAATTCTCCTGCCGTGATTTGACGTTGTTTGTCTACCCGGCGAATTTCGGTAACGGTCGCATCAACATCATCACGTTTTAGTAATTCTGTTAGCGGGGCGGTGATTTCTTCACCTGATTCAGTCACCACTGTGACCGGCGCGATATGATCTTCTTCGCGTTTAGCGATTTCATTAATAGTGGTTTGTTGGCGGCTTTCTTCGGTGTAATTGAGCGTCAGCGGGGTGTCGTCCTCCAGGCTGTCATCCGCCATCAATTCTTCAAGTGTGGTGACACGTTCTTCGAGCCTGGGCAGGGCTATGATGCTATCCGCACGGACAAATTGATCCTCATTTTCGTTGATAGTAATGACTTTTTCTTGTTCTGCCGCCAGATTATCGACAAAAGCATTCGCTTCGTTTTCGCGGATTTGTTGCTGGCTTGGCAAGTTGTCATCAACTTCGATCGTTTCCAATGGCAAATTCGGCTCGGCCAGATCTATCGGCGGAACGACGAACTCTTGTTTAGTCACACTTTTGCTATCGATAAATAACAAGTAACCAAACATCATTAAAATTGCGATGGCTAGCAACAATGCCAGCCAAGCGGAGCCGGATCGGGCAAACTGAGCCATAGTTAACGCCTCGGGTTGTCATGGGTCTGCGTTGAGAATAAGCCAGCAAGTACTGCTTTATCAAGTTGCCGCGCCCAGTCAGCCTCTTGCCAGGCTGAATCCTGTAATTGATTAAGCAGATTTTCGGCTTGCTGTTGATTGAATTGTCTGTGTAACGGCAGCAGCGTGAGTAATGCGTGCTGAAGTTGACTCAGGTCAGCAGAGCCGGATGTTAAAACGGTCAGCACGCTTTCCAGTAAATCCCGTAGCGGTACGGCGCCGAGTAAAGCCGGGAACTGGCGGATTTGAATCCCTTGCGGGGTTGGCAACAACTGTAAACCACACGCCGTTAATAAATCTTCATGTTCAATAATGGCCTGACGTTGTCGATCATTAGCCGGAAAATCAATCGGTACCAATACCGGCCGGCCAGTCACCTGTCGTCTGATAAATGCCTGTTTAAGCTGCTGCTGGCGGGTATGTTGATCGGCGCTGCTGAGATCAATCAGCCAGTTTTGATCATTCTTGATGGTCAGTGCATAACGGCCCTCTAAAACATGACTGATGTTGTGGTGGGCTGTATTGTCTGGCGTTATGAATGGCCGGGATTGATAGCTGTTGGTATTTTCTGCGACTTTCAGCGGTATGTTTTGCTTAACATTGGGGAGAACAACCGGCAAAACAGTCTGATCTGTCAGGCAATCCCGAATAATCCGGGTGATCAATCCGTGGATCAACCGAGCCTCACGAAACCGCACTTCATGTTTAGTGGGATGTACATTAACATCGACCCGATCCAGTGGCACTTCTAAATACAAAACATAAGCCGGATGGCGTCCAGCCGGTAAGTTATCGGCAAATGCCTGACGTACCGCGTGGCTTATCAGTCGATCACGAATAACCCGACCGTTGATAAAAAAATGCTGAATATCATTGTGTGGCCGATGCGCGCTGGCCGGGGCTAACCAGCCAGTCAGACGAATAAAATCAACTTGCGCCTCGACCATGATTGCTTGACTGGCAAAGCGGCTACCACACAGTTTGGCGATGCGTTGTTGTCGGGCTTTATCGTTATCAGCAATTGGCAGTGACAGCTTTTGCTGGCCGTTTAACTGACAATCCAATCCTAATTCAAATCGACTTAACGCCAAACGCTGTAAGGTGGTCAAAATATGTTGCTGCTCAGTACGGGCACTACGTAAAAACCGCCGTCGAGCCGGTAGATTAAAAAACAAATCACGTACTTCTACGGTGGTTCCCAGTGGATGGGCAACTGGCGCAATTATTTGCTGCTCGCCTTTTATTTGCCAGCCGCAATCACTGTCTGTCTGCCGTGACGTCAGCGTTAAATTTGCGACTGAGGCAATACTGGGCAGCGCCTCACCACGAAAACCAAGACTATCGATATGGCTTAATTGTTCACTGCTGGAAAGTTTACTGGTGGCATGACGGCTTAATGCCAGCGGTAAATCATCGGGATGAATGCCACTGCCATCATCACGAATACTGATTAGCTGGCTGCCTGCACCATCAATGCGGATAATAATATTTTTGGCGCCGGCATCGAGGCTGTTTTCGACGAGTTCTTTAACGACTGATGCTGGCCGTTCGATGACTTCACCGGCAGCAATTTGATTGGCCAATTGCAATGGCAAGGCATAGATTCGTTTGGCTGGGAGCATACCCATTAGTTTAGCAGTTGCGCCGTTACTAATAGCGACTAGGGAATTCGCAAAACTTCACCAACGTGCAATGTGCTGTCTTGTAGATTATTGCTGGATTTCAGTTCAGCCATTTTCACCCGATAGCGCTGGGCAATGCCGCTCAGTGTATCGCCGCTACTGACAATATGCTGCTGTGGTCTGGCTTGTTGGGTAATGGGGTTACGCTGAAAATAAGTACGAATACCATTCATCATCGCCGCTGCCAATTTATATTGATGATTGGGGTTTTTTAATTTGGCTTCTTCCGTTGGATTAGAAATAAACGCCGTTTCTACCAGAACTGATGGAATATCCGGTGATTTTAGTACCACAAATGCGGCTGATTCGACCTGTTTTTTATGGACTTCGCCAACCCGCTTCAGGCCACTCAGGACATTATTGCCAACTTCGAGGCTGGCTTCGAGGCTGGCAGTTTGCGATAAATCCAGTAAGACCGATGCCAGCAAATCATCTTTGTCTTCGAGGCTAATACCCCCGGCTAAATCAGCCGCGTTTTCACGATCCGCGAGAATTTGTGCTGCTTCACTACTGGCACCTCGTTCAGACAACACATAAACAGAAGAACCGCGAGCACTACGGTTTGTAAAAGCATCGGCATGAATCGAGATAAACATATCAGCGCCATTTTGTTTAGCGCGTTGAATCCGTTGACGTAATGTCAGGAAAATATCCCGATCGCGGGTCATAAAAGCGCGCATACCGGGTTCATTATTAACCAGCGTCTCTAAGCGTTTGGAGATTTGCAGTACGACATCTTTTTCACGAGTGCCACTTGGCCCTATTGCGCCCGGATCCCGGCCACCATGTCCTGGATCAATTGCAATGACAATATCGCGGCGCGGTAACACGGGCGAAGTTTTGACGGTTTGCGCGGCAACCGGTATCGGTGCCTGGGTTACTTTTTCAGTTTCTACTTTGCTCGGTTGGCTACCGGAAGGTGCTTTTTTAATTGCAGGTTTGCTAGCGGCGAACTTGGGTCTGTCATTGGCTAAATCAATTACCAATCGATGCGGATAATCCCCCTTGGGAGGTAGTTTCCGGCTATCAAATTCTTGTTCTTTATGCAGATCCAACACCAGGCGCAATGTCGTGGGATTCAATTGGCCTTGCCGGATGTTTTTGACCGGTGTGTTGTCCAGCGCAGGGAGTTTTAGTTTTTTATTAGTTGTGCCGCCACTGATATCAATGACCAGCCGGGCTGGGTTTTCCAACGTGAAAGTTTTGTAGCTGACCGGCTCCTCCAAATCAAATACCAGCCGGGTCATCTGATCATTTTGTGATACACGGATCTGTTCTACCGTGGCCGAGTGGGCCGGTAATGTCAGGCTGAACATCATTAATGCTATCAGCAGATAACGCATTTTCAGTTTCCGCTTTTTATATCGAGGTCTAATTGTGAAATCGCCGGGCAGAAAAATCAAGCTTTTTGTTTATATTTAAATAAGATAGCGGTGAAAGCTTAACTATTTTTGAAGTTTATCACAGATTATCTGACCGGCTGGACTGTGTGCAGCCAGTTGCAAACTACGGCCCTCGGCCTGATAAGCCAGATTCAACGTCAGATCGGGCTTAGGCAGTAGATCGCCACCTTGTTCTGGCCACTCGATCAATAACAGGGCCGATGGACTTAGATAATCTTCAATCCCCAGATAAAGCAACTCTTCGGGATCGGCGAGGCGATATAAATCGAAATGAAACACGGGTTTATCAGCCAGTTGGTAGTGCTCTACCAGCGTATAAGTGGGGCTTTTTACCTTGCCCTGATGGCCAAGCGCCTGCAGTAAACCGCGTACCAGCGTGGTTTTACCCGCGCCCAAATTGCCATGTAAGTGAATCGTTACACCATTATCAGGCAAGGCGGCTGCAAGGTCAGCGGCAAATGCCAGTGTGGCCTGTTCATTTTTTAACCACATTATGGGAGGTCTTTTAAATTTAACAATCGTTGCAAAAAAGGCAGTAAATCCAACGCAAGCAAGCCACGTTCGCCATGAACTGTGGCGGCATTATCAGCTGCCAGACCATGCATAACAACACCGGTTTGTGCGGCATCTGTCAGTGTGAATTTTTGCGCCAGTAAACCACCAATAATACCGGTCAGACAATCGCCCATGCCGCCGCTGGCCATTCCGGGATTGCCATAGGGCGATAATTTAAGTGGACCATCGCCTGTGCAAATCAAACTGCCACAGCCTTTTAAAACTGCCACACCACCATAACGTTTTTGCAAAGCCATCACCACCGCAGGCCGATCACTTTGCACCGTTTTATTGTTGATGCCCAGCAGACTTGCAGCCTCCCCGGGATGGGGCGTCAAAATCCAGTTTGGCCGGTTTTGCGGGTGTTGGCTAAGTAAGTTCAGCGCATCAGCATCGACGACCATGGGTTTATCGCTGGCAATGACTTTTTTGAAAATTGCCTGCGACCAATCATCCTGACCCAGTCCCGGACCCAGACAAATGACCGTGGCTTTTTCCAGCAAATCATCTAAATCGTCTGCTGGTGAAATACCCTGACACATGATTTCCGGTCGTTGCAAATTCAAAAAAGCAGCATGGCTGGGATGGGTGGCAATCGTTATCAAGCCGGCACCGGTTCTGGCCGCTGCTTGCGCCGCAATATTTACCGAGCCTGACATACCCTGATTGCCACCAATCACCAGCAGATGACCAAAATGGCCTTTGTGACTATTACGTTTTCGCGGCGTTAATAAGGGGATACTTTCCTGCGCTAAAAGGGTTTCCGCCTGCGCTGTGACTTGCTGATAAACCGACTGGGGAATCGCCAAATCAGCAAAAGCCAACTCACCACAGACATCCGGTCCGTCGTTGGTGCGCAAACCAATATTCAGGCCGATAAAACTCAGCGTTATATCAGCGTTGACTGCGCAGCCCATGACACAGCCGGTATCGGCATTCAGCCCCGACGCAATATCCAGTGCCAAAACAGGTGTTGCTGAAGTATTTATTTTTTCAATAGCGACAGCGTAGTCACCACTTACTTGACGGTTCAAGCCGGTACCCAGTAACGCATCCACCAATAAATCTGCTACCGGTAAATCGTCATGTAAATCAATTGTGCTGGCGCCCTGGTTAATAGCTGCATGATAGGCGGCTTGCACTTCATCGGCCATATTATCGACCGTGCCTACCACTACTATTTGGGCCGTTAACCCAGCTAAGTCAGCTTGTCGCGCCAGTTCAAAACCATCACCACCGTTATGACCACTGCCGCAAAAAATCAACAGGTGGCGAGCTGTGGGCCATTGCTGTTGAATTAAGTTTAAAGCTGATTTTCCGGCGCGCGCCATCAGCACTGCTGAAGTCAACTGACACTGTTCAAGCGCCAGCCGGTCCAATGCACGCGTTTGTTCTGCACTAAAAAGGGCTCTGGGTAACGTTGACATCAAGGGCTCCGCAGTTAAGGGCTTGTTTTCATTTCAGTCAATGCTGGAGGCTATTTTTGTGCCCAGCAAGACGGAAATCAAGCATCGTAGCCATTCTA
>DASSWO010000135.1:0-3629 GCA_035704795.1 Methylophaga sp.
TTTATGATATTAGGTCTGAATGCCTGTGCTGATAACACATCCGTGCCAAAAAACGTGAGATATGGTGCCAATCCATCATTGCCTGAGCCAAATCCGGGGTTGCTGCCCACCGTTAATATTGCCCCTGCCATAGGCTGGACAGAAGGGGATCAGCCTACGGCTGCCAAAGGGCTTGCGGTTAATGCCTTTGCCAGAGGTTTGGATCATCCCCGCTGGTTATATGTGTTGCCTAATGGCGATATTTTAGTCGCTGAAACCAATGCCCAGCCCAATCCTGATGCCGACAAAAGTCTTAAGAGCATAATTATGGGTTGGGTTATGAAACGTGCCGGCGCGGCAGTACCCAGTGCTGATCGCATCAGCCTGCTGCGGGATAAGGATGGTGATGGTGTGGCCGAAACCAAGACCGTATTTATTGATGATTTGAAGTCACCATTTGGCATGGCACTGATTGGTAACGATTTATATGTGGCTAATACCGATGCGATTGTGCGCTTTCCATATCAACAAGGTGCTACTGAAATTACGGCCGCCGGCAAGCACATTGTTGATTTACCGGCCGGTCCTATCAATTATCACTGGACCAAAAATATTATCGCCAGTCAGGATGGCCAAATGCTTTACGCAACCGTTGGTTCCAATAGCAATATCGGCGAAAACGGTATGGAAAACGAAATCAACCGCGCCGCTATTTTACAAATCAACCTTGAAAGCGGTGACAGCGAGCTGTATGCATTCGGGCTAAGAAATCCTAATGGCCTTGCCTGGCACCCAGAAACCGGCGAACTCTGGACGACTGTCAATGAGCGTGATGGCCTTGGTGACAATTTAGTGCCGGATTATATGACGTCGGTACAGCAAGGCGGTTTTTATGGCTGGCCGTATAGTTATTATGGACAAAATGTAGATAACCGGGTCGAACCGCAACGACCCGATTTGGTAGAAAAAGCCATTGCACCGGATTATGCTTTAGGTGCACATACTGCTTCGCTTGGTCTTGCATTCTATCAAGCAGATTTATTACCAGACCAATTTAAAGGCGGTGCTTTTATTGGTCAGCATGGCTCCTGGAATCGCGACCGGTTAATTGGTTACAAAGTGATTTTTGTGCCGTTTAAAGACGGCAAGCCGGCAGGTATGCCCGAAGATATTCTGACCGGATTTGTTAATGAAGATGGCGATGCCCAGGGTCGGCCGGTGGGTGTAGAGGTTGATAATACCGGCGCATTACTAGTTGCCGATGATGTTGGCAATATGATTTGGCGGGTCACACCGGATAATTTGAATGAGGAATGATCGATAGATGTATCGCGCCGCTGATTTGATGGTGACATTGTTTCACTGGAATATCCTGATCCTGCCGTCGGATACCGAAATATTTGTCGGATTGCGACAACGTCCGGAAACCGTGCCACCATTTGCGCCGCCCGACGACGCTGATAAATTGCAGCCTTTTGTCTTGCATAACAGCAGTGAAATTACCGAATTTAATACACAAACCCGCGTTGGCTTTGATAATGACGGGAAACGCTATGTGCTGTTAGGCCCGCCCAGCGATCCGACCAATATGATTCGTTTTAGCATCAGTCAGATGATGCAGGCTGATAATATTCGCTGGAAACATGAGTTTGCTGACTAAGGCGGTAATGCGAGATAGGTGCCGCCATTACGTTTGGTCAGCTCACGCATCAAAATACTATATCGGTCTGTGCTGCTGGGCGATAGAAAGCCGATGCCATGAATCTTTGCCAAACGTCTGCCATCACTGAGCAACCGATTTTGTTTGGTGATTTTGTCGATAACGGCATCGAATGAACCACCCGTGTAATCATCGCCGAATACATAAATTGATGTGGTGGTATTGGGTTTGGCATATTTTCTGAGTGCCGTTTCGATCCCTTCCACCGGACTGCTATTAGACACCACAGCCCATTTACTGAATAGCCGGATCACACTGTCCCGCGTCGATGGCGTATCCGACATCCAGCGACCGTCATACCCCGAAATCATTGAGGTGCCCATATCATTGAGAATTTGGAAGCCTTTAACCTCCGGATGAATATTCAGCACATTGACGACTTCACGGGTCACCCGCGACCAGATCTGCTGCATACTGCCCGAGGTATCGATGACAAACACCACGTAATCGCTATCGACCGGAATGCCGCCAACTTCTTCTGAACGTTCACTAATAGTGGGTCTTGGTGTCGGCAAAGCGGCTTGTTTCAGGCGCGATTCCACCAGACTCAGCCCGGCAATATTGTCAGTCAATGCCGCATTGTCATCTTGCAGGGATTGCAACTGAGTTTGTAATTGCGCTCTGGCACGTTCAATGGCGGCTTGCTCACCTGATAACGCATCGAGCCGGGCCATTTCAGCCTGAATCTGCTGCTGCGTTTCGGTCACCGAATTTTGCAAACCAATTAACGATGCCAGCAAACTGCTGATATTTTCTTGCCCGGCGTCCGATACATCAACATCAGTTTTAGAAATCAAAATCAGCATGATCACCGCACCAAACGCACAGGAAATCACATCCAGAAAAGACAGGCTGAAAATTTCAAATTCTTTTTTGCGAAACCTCATGGCCAGTTACTCGCCGGACTAATCAACAAGCCACCGGTTGCCGCCGCCCAGAGCCAATATTGATTGACTGCATCGGGGTCGCCTTCGAGCGGCAGTAAAATCACATCGACTTGCGTGCCCTGCCGATGACTTTCCTGAATTGTTTGCTGAAATAAACGTTTGCGACACTCACCGGAAATCGTCTGGGCATTGCCGGTCAGTGAGTTGCATTTGTTAAAGGGATTAAGACTGCGGTATTGCGATTCGCCCAAGGTCGGTAAACCATCGGTGATGACGTACAAATTACTCGGGGCAAATTGATTTATCGTATTCAGGCCTTTTTGCAGATTGGTACCACCCTGTGGGATCAAACTGTTTAAGTCCTGCATAATCTTGCTGACAGTTTCCGGTGACGCAGTTTGCATCGCGTTAGTGCCCAGTATCTGGGCATCTTTACTGAAGGCCACGACAACAACTTCGCTGTTTGCCGGTAATCTTGCCAATAACCACTTCACCACATTTCGGGTTCTTACCCATTTGGCGGCTGTTTGTTTGGCCTGCTGTGAGCGGCTTTTGGTCAGGATAATATCAATCAGCTTTTCATTGGTCATTGAGGCGCTCATATCGACCAAGATGCCAATTTTACGGCCGGTGACTTTCAGACCGAGCAAGTAGTTTTCTTCATTGACCTGATTGGTTTCTACCAGATCCTGTCGCTCAGGCACCTCAATCTCGACAATACTCGATTTCAGCTCATCCAGGGCCTGCTCGGCTTGTTGTACCGAGGCTTGCTGGTTTGCCAATGCTGATTGCTGTGCATCGAGTTCCTGACTGCTTTGTTGCAGGCTACTGTCTTCGCGGGCTAATTCAGTTCTGACTGCACTTAGCGTTTTAGCCGCTTGTGATTGTGCTTGTTCGAGGGTAGCTATATCTTCCTGGAGCTTACCGACTTCAGTAGGCGCCTCTTCAAAGTTTTGCTTTACCAGAATAAATACCAGAATCACGGCGCCCAAACCACAGGCCATGATATCCAAAAAAGCCAGATTAAAGCCGTCTGTGCGTTT
>DASSWO010000209.1:0-7516 GCA_035704795.1 Methylophaga sp.
CCAACGGAAAATTAAATTGCGCTGCCATGTCTGCCAGAAGGGTCGTTTCAATTTGTTGTAACTGCGGATGTAACTCTGCGGATAACAAATTGCCCTGATGTAAGGTGGCAAGTAACTTCCCAGCAATCGCTGCCGGATATAACTGCCCCCCCATATGGGCAGCCTGATCAGTTGATTGTCGCTGGTCGGCCTCAGTTAATAAGTCGTTGCATAGCGATAGCGAGGACCGGTCAAAAGTCAGATCAAAAGTCGTCAGTAACTGCTCAAAGCTATTCCGCGCTGACGTCATATCAACGGTATTTGTATGGTTAGCCCATCGCTAACATCAACTTGCTGAATAAGACTGCAGGGCAACGGCTGTCGTTGATATTGTTTGGCAAAATGCGCGTCGACAATACCGTGTTCAGACAAGTCAGTTATTTGCGCACTGCTAACCGCACAGCTTTTGATCAGGATGAGCTGGGAGGCATTAAGTTGCTGTGCCAGCCATAATGCCAGACTATCGGCAGTGACCTGCCAGTTTTGGGGTAAATCGGCAGTCATTAACTGGCTATCATCAGGTAGCCAGACCGACAGACCAATGGCTTGCAGCGGTTGGTCTGGCTGACTAAGAATGTGCGCATCGGGTACTAAATCAATGAGCAGTAAAGCAAACTGGCGCATGGCATTGATAGCCATCTGATGGGCTGTTTTATCTGAAAATCCATGATCCTGTTGTGCCTGGCGCACCACATCAGCAAAAGGTCCGCCACCGGCTACCAGGACAACGGCTTGGTTTTCAGCAAAAGCTAAGATGTTTTGTAAGTAATCTGACAGTTGCTGGCTGTGATAGAGACTACCGCCCAGTTTGATAACGGTCAGCATTGACGGAGCCGTTCGATTAAATCCAACATGGCGGCGGCTTTATCAAGCACTTCCTGATGCTCGGAGGCGCATTCAGAATCCGCGACAATACCGCCGCCGGCCCAGAATCGCAGACGATTTTGATTAAAGACCAAAGTACGGATCGTGATATTGCTATCCATATTACCGTCAAAACCAATATAGGCAATGCTGCCGCAATAAACACCGCGGCGGTGTGGCTCCAGTTCCTCGATGATTTGCATAGCACGTAATTTTGGCGCGCCGGTAATGGAGCCACCGGGAAAGCAGGCCCGCAATAAAGATACCGCGCTTTGACCGCTGGCCAACTGGCCAGTAATGGTGCTGACCAAATGATGTACGGTGGCAAAAGATTCCAGCGCGAAAGCTTTCGGTACCCGTATACTGCCGGGCACGCAGACTTTGCCAAGATCATTACGCAATAAATCGACAATCATCAGATTTTCAGCACGATCTTTCAGACTATTTTGCAGTTCAATGGCATTTTGGGCATCTTGCGCGGGGTTCATTAAATCCCTTGGCCGGGTGCCTTTAATCGGTTTGGTTTCAATACGTCCATCACGTACAGATAACAAGCGCTCTGGTGAAGAGCTGAGAATGCTGGCCTTTGGGGTATCGAGAAACGCCGAAAAGGGCGCGGCATTGTGTCGTCTCAGTTGTCGATACGCTATCCAGGGATCGCCTTCAGCGTTGATTTCAAAGCGTTTGGCAAGATTGACCTGATAACAGTCACCTTCACGAATATAGCGCTGAATACGCTGGAAAGCCTCGGCATAGGCGGCATTATCAAGGTTACATTGCAGTTCGCCTTGCACGTTAAAATGCGTATCCAGCCGTTTGTCTTGCTGAAAACGGCAAATCAGCTCCGACCAAAAGGTTTGGGTATGCGGATCCATATCATGGCTGACTAACTGACAACGCTTTTGCTGGTGGTCAATCAGCAGTGCCCAGTCATAAATACCCACGGCCATTTCCGGCAATTGTTCGGCATCTTTTGCCAGCGCTGGCAGGATTTCAATACGCCGGCCTAAATCATAGGCAAAATAACCGATAGCACCGCCCGTGAAAGGTAGATCACTGGTGGCGGTTTGGAACCGGGCCAATTGCACTGCCAACAATGCAAAAGGATCATCAATGCTGTTTTGCAGGTCCGCATCACGAAAGCTGATCTGTGTTTGCTGATCCTCGGTTTGCAGGCTGATAAACGGATCGGCGCAGATAATATCAAAGCGACCGTTATGTTCGGTTAAACCGGCGCTATCCAGCATCACTGGCCATGGCAAATCGCGGATTTGCTCAAAATACACAGCACTGTCTGGCAGATACGGTAAATCAGTGCAGCGAAGGCTTGGATGGCTCATAAGACTATTTTACGCGAACTGATGCCAGCCAAGAAGCGCCAATGCGCTGGCCGGTGCGGCAATGGCAGCGGGTTCACCAACTTGTAAATTAGCCATATCCAGATAAGGTCGTGCTGTGAGGGCCGCGATTTCGGCGGCCAGAAAACGGCCAACCCCGGCGCCAATGATTGGTGCCGGGGTCGTTAGCGATATTTGGCTTTTAATTACCTGCTGGCAGCTGGCATAGATTTGCTGGATTTGCTGTTGGCCATACCACTGCGCCAACTGTTGCCAATCACTGTCAGGATAATTTTCGGCATCGCTGCCGACCATGCGCGCCAATCTTTGCCGGCAGTTAGCTGCTTGCCAGCTTTGTCCATCAGCGCTGCGATCGCTGACATTGTCAGGCAATTTATTAAGCAACCGCCAGATATCGGCGGTGGTGGCAAAAACTTCATTGGCGACTTTTTGTAATTGTCCGGCGAACGGAATTTGCTGCGCCAACGCCATCAATGGTGTCCGAATCACACCGCTGTAAACCAGTTCACCGCTCTGCAACCGGCCTTGATCAGTAAACGCCTGTAATTGCGGTTGGCCATCAGTGATAGTAATAATATCGGTGGTGGTGCTGCCAATATCAATCAGCAAAGCGTCAGAATAATGTTTTGCCAGCCAACTGGCGGTCGCCAGCCAATTCATTGAGGCGACTTGTTGCCAATGTTGTTTGGCGTCGGTTAAATCCAGCCAGGTTTGCGATTGACTGAAAACCTGGCAGTTTTCTGCCGGTAACTGCTCAGCCACCGCATTAAGAATCTCGGTGACACCTTGCTGACGATTGGCAAAACAGTCGGCAGATTCACCCGTCAGGGTAATAAAATGCCGATCTGTCTGATTGCCAAGTTGATTCAGCGCCTGACACAGTGAATCTGCCAAACCATTAATGCCCTGCCAAAGCGGACAAGCCAATTCGATACTGTTAATCAGCTGGCCATGCCGATCGCAGCGGGATACTTTAAGATGCGCGCCGCCAATATCCCAACCGGAAAAGTGTGTTGCCTCAGCCATCCGCAGCACCTTGTTTTAATGTGCCAAGCGAATGATAAAGCAGTGCTGCGGGTGACAGCTCTGATTGCTGAAGCTGATTAAAGGAACTGGTTAAACGCGGGTTAATATCGATAATCCGGGCCTGTTGTTGGTCAATCAGAATATCGATACCGACAAATCCCGATAAGCCGGGCATGGCCAACGATAATTGAGCAACCAGTGTTTGCGCCTGGGCTTGGCTGAATATTGCTGGATAAGACACGTTAATTTGGGAGCCCTGATAGGAAAATTGCTGATCGATATTAATCAGCTGTCGGTTCAACGATAAAATCTGAACATTTCGGTCAATAAACAACGACAGGCTCATCGCTTGTGCGTCATAAAAGGGCTGGACAATTTGCTGGCGGCGCTTATCATCAGGCATTTTTTGCAGATAGGCCACCGCGTGATGGGCTTCGGCAAAATAATAGGTCTCAACACAGCCTGCGCCATCATTGGGTTTGCACACTATCGGGCTACTGAATAACGGCTGATTTAACCAGTCTCCGGCACTTTGTGTTTCAACGGTTGGCAGATCATGCTGTAGTAAAAACTGGCTGCAGCGCAGTTTATCGCTGCAAACAGCGATGGCTTCAGGTGAACTGCCCAGCAGGGTTTTACCGGCTTTTAATACGGCCTCGGCCAATTGCTGTAAAACGCCATCTGTTTCAGGAGCGATCAGTAAAAATAATGTTTCGTTGCTTAAACATTGTTGCCAAATCTGCTGATATTGTTCGCTATTGGCTATCGACAGATTTTGCGCACCGGGTAAATCAGCCAGCCTGTTATCGCGTAAGATAATCGGCTGGAAAGCAGTATTGGCGAGCATATCGACGACAATCGCCCGCAACATGGCATCGCCTTCACGGGCGAGTTCGGCAGGCAGTGCCTCACCTTGCAAAGCACCGCTGGTAAAGTGTTCGTAGACGACTATTTTCATATTTTTTAGAAGGCTGAGGTCAGGTGCAGATTATACCGGTCATTGATGTGTTGCAGGGGCAGGTGGTGTTGGCACAGGGCGGCCAGCGCGCTGATTATCCTTTACTGACCTCGGTGTTGACGCAGGCAACTGAACCCGTGTCAGTGATTGCTGATTTGTTGGCTTTTTATAGCTTTAAAACCATCTATATTGCAGATTTAGACAGTATTGAAGGTGCGCCGCTGGATCGTCAGCATTATCAGCAATTGGCGCAACAATTTCCGGATTTAAATATTTGGTTGGACGCCGGTATTCGTAAAGTCCAGCAATTAAAAAAACAGCCGCCGGCCGAAAATATCCGCTGGGTAGCGGGCAGTGAAACGCTGCCTTGTGTTTATGCTGCAGCTGAAATGGATGATTGGATTTTGTCGTTGGATTTTCGCCATGGTCAGCTGCTGGGTGACGAGCGCTGGCTGACAGACAAAGCGGTCTGGCCTTTGCAAGTAATCATAATGGATTTGGATGCCGTCGGCCGGTCGATGGGGCCTGGCTATTCGCGATTAAAGCCGCTTATAGAAAAACATCCACAACAAAAATGGATTGCATCAGGCGGTATTCGGGATCATCAGGATTTACAACAGCTGTCGGCAATGGGGGTTAGCGCGGTATTGCTGGCAAGTGCTTTACACAAAGGTAATATTTCGGCCAAAGATCTGGCCGCATTAGAGGTTAATCACGCATAAAAAAAACCGCCCTCGTGAGGGCGGTTTCTTGTCTAGCAAAAACCAATCGGGCTTATTTAGCGCCGAATGGATGTTCGCTGGTTTTGTACTGAGCAACAACATCAGCTGCTTTTGGCTCACGTGCAATAGCGCGTTTGATAGCTTCTTTAGTTGCACGGTAGTTCCAGTCCTGGATCTTCTGGTCACTATCAGCAGTTGGTGAAATAAAGACACCAACGCAAATAAAGCAATCATCAGCTTCAGCCATTGGGATAGTGCCATCTTCAACACATTCGGCAACGGCTAATGAGACACCGCGTTGAGCCGGGCCGAACATTTGCACGGCTTGTTTCATGTTTTTGATGGTTACTTTATTAAACATGACGGTCGCTGGTTTGACCATCAGGTTAGGAGCAACCACTGCCAACAGACCATTAACACCTTGTTTTTGGTCGGTCATAGTGCGGCAGAACGCATCTTCTGCAGCTGAGCCACGTGGGCCCATCAATAAATCAATATGTGAGACGTTGTCTAAGTCACCATCTTCGATGACCAGAGATTCACCTACGAGTACGCGATCGATAACTGGCATGTTTTGTTTTCCTGTTCCAAAAAAATTGTCAAAAAGGCTCATTTTTTCCGCTCTTCTAGAAGCGGTTTATACGTAATAAAGGAACGTATCACCTGCTCAGCGCCGCACGCTATGTGCATTGAGCTACTGAAATTCGGTTGATGTCAGCCTGTGACAAAGCATGCAGCAATAACGCGGCTGCACTGATGTCGGCGGTAGTACCCGGATTGATGGCTAGACATTTTAATTGTTGGTCCCAGTCCCTGAGCTCGTCTTGCATAGAACGTAATGTGGTTATGTTATTCATTTTTGCAACAAATAATTGCGCCTGTTCTGAAACGATTTGAGCTTGCTGCCGCGAAAATTTACGGCTTATCAATGTGTCTGGGACACGTGATAGGACACTAAGATACGCGAAAGCGGTTGCCCATTCAACCTTTTCCCCACAGTTCAAAGAATTTGTCAATTCCTTAAAGGCAATTTCCCATACTTCCTTGTAATTATTGACATATTGCCGGGCGATGCTATCGCGGTTTTGCGCTAAAAACATCGCTTCACGAAGCGTCACAGTGGGTTTGCGGCGAATATCCTGTTCAGATGCTTCCCCTAGATTGCCGGCCTCGGCCATTTGAATAGCCTGATAACAGTCTTCGGCATCAGCAATGGTCAGATTTTTCAGCACAGTGGTCAGTGCTGCCGGTAACTCTGAAAAGCCGGAACACTGCCAGGCCGCCTGAATAATCGGTGCAAACAGTAAAATGATGCCCAGATTGGTATTGCAATCGACTACCTGACGGGTGGCAATCACCGACTGTAATATCCGCTGACCAACTGTTAAATCCGGCTGGGCCATGACCGGTGCAATAGCCTTAGCACTTCGCAGAAAGTCATCGATCTGCATCTGATGTCCATCACTGTGTGGATTAACGTTGCCGGGTTTGGGGGCATTAACTTCTTGTTCGCAGGCCCAGCGAATACAATCCGATAGCTGTTGTTCAGATAGCATGATCAGGTATTGGTCGGCACTGGCTTCTTTCAATGCGTCGCGCCACCATGCGGGCAATGGGGCCAGCAATATCGGCGCCGGTTGCCTGAAACAAACCTTTCCAGGCCGGTACGCTATTTACTTCTAAAACACTGAATCGGCCATTGTGATCCTGGATTAAATCAACGCCGGCATAGGGCGCTTCAACGGCGCGGCTTGCAGCCACGGCTAAATCACACATGTCATCAGTGACGGTTGCAGGAAAACACTGCGCGCCTTGGGCAAAATTTGTGATCCAATGACCGGAGCGGCGGGACATGGCGGCCACCAGCTGATCGTCGATAATCATTAACCGCCAGTCCTGCCAGGCGCCTTGCTCGGCGGGCAGTATATAACGCTGCAAATAAAAAGCCTCGCCAACCGGTGTTATCAGATCCAGCTGATTTAAATCATCAATACGGATAATACCTTTACCCTGACAGCCAAATAACGGCTTCATGACGACTGAATAGCCGGCAGCCAGTTCGCGGCGAATGATACCAACGGCTTGCTGACGATCTTCACAGGCCCAGGTCGGCGGGGTATTTAACCCCGCCAACGCTAAACGCAGTGAAGTACGCGCCTTATCCACGGTTAATTCAATGACATTGGCGGGATTCAATACCGGCACGCCTAACTCAGCCAGTGTGTGTAACACATCCATACGTAGTGTGATTTGTTCCAGACTGCCTGACGCAATACCCCTTACCAGCACAGCGTCGGGTAACTGATCGGTAAACCCCGGAATATAAAATCGTTGTGGCAAGCTGAGATCGATCCGGCAAAACGCCAGATCACTGTAAACCGTTTCGATGCCCAGCGTCGCAAATGCCGCCGTCAGCTGCGCACTATGCCAGCCGTGCGTATCATTAAAAATGGCGACGCGGGGTTTATGCATACGCCTTTACAGGCCGAAAGACTGGGTCAGTAATTCAGCATTCAACTCACCGGCGGTAAAACTGTTGCCGGTTTGGG
>DASSWO010000016.1:0-2982 GCA_035704795.1 Methylophaga sp.
CGGTTTGCATACTGCCGACAAAAATCGCGCCCACCAAAACTATTGCCATCGGCCCAAAATCGGTTTCAAAGATCGTCACCAGCCGTTCATTTCGGGCAAATAATCGCGGCACCCCTCGCGCCGTACGTGGATTTACCGAAAACAATTTGCCCGGCACATACCGCATATGCTGCAAACGCCCCGCACATGGCATATGGATACGATGATAATCACGGGGCGACAAATAAATCGTCGCAAACTGGCCGCCGGCAAAATGTTCCGCCATCGCCGTATCATTGCCGAGCAATTCAGCAACACTATAATCCTGACCTTTGGCCTGAATGATTCGTCCGCTGTGAATATCACCTATCTGACTGATATTGCCATCCACCGGTGATAGCAGCTCACTGGCCGCCAGCGACCGGACTTCCGGTCGTAAAGCTCGGGTAAAAAAAGCATTAAAATGTTCAAAGGCATTAATATCCTGTTGCTGCGCCAGAGACATATCGACCTGATATTGTTTGATAATGGTTTTAATCATGGCGTTTTTCAGCCAGGGCCAACGACAGCGGCATAAGCGATGCATCAGCTTTGATAATGTATGCTGCGGTAAAAGGTATTGTGGCCAGGTAAGCCATTTATCAATGTGGGAAACTGCTGCAGATGGTGCAGCCTTATCGGATGAATGCGGCAAAATAACCCCTTTCGTGTGCAATCCAAGCTTGTCATAATCAGGCTTTAGAACTTATTTATCTTTCATCTCCTCCATGGCGAACACGTTGCGCCATCAATAGTCGATATGAAAGATAACAAGCCCAAACCAATCCGGTCAGGAGTATAGCAAGCCATGAAGCGTTCACTAATGTTGTTACTGATGTTTTGTTTAAGCAGTTTGCCTTTGCAAGCCGCTGAAGACGCCGCTGGCGTTGGCAAGTATTATGAAATTGAAGAAGCTTTTACCATTAACTTTCTGCGACAAAGTGAAGAACAAGCCCGCTATTTACAAATTAAAGTGGCGCTAAAATCCGATGATCCCCAAATCATTCAAAGCGCACAGACTCATTTACCGATGATTCAAGATAGCCTGCGAATTTTATTTGCTGATCAAGATATGGCCAAAATAAACAGTATCGAGGGTCGTGAGGCGCTGCAACAAGAAGCCTATGAAGTAATCAACGCGATTTTTGAAAAAGAAATCAACAATAGCAATTTAGAAAAGGTGTATTTCACTACCTTTCTTTGGCAATAAGCAGGCACGCTAATTGCTTTAAATTCATCAAGTCACAGGATAATAACGCATGGCCGAACAAAAAGACGACATTGAGATCAAGCAAGGCATCAGCAAGAAAAAGCTGATACTGGGCATTATTATTGTGGTTATCCTGCTATCAGCGGGACTTGCGGCTGCGTTTTTAATGGGTGGCAGTGATACCGATACCGAAGTAACGGAAACCACTGAAGCCCCCAAGGCTGCGCCGATTTACTACGAAGTTAAAGATCCATTTATCGTCAACTTTGCCAAGCAAAGCAATGACGCGGTGCGTTACCTGCAAATCAAAATGAAAGTCATGGCCCGCAATCAACAGGCAATTGACGATTTTGCAGCGCATGAACCAGCTATTGTTCATGAATTACTACTGTTGTTCTTCAGTCAAAATTATGACGATCTGAATACCAGTGAGGGCACTCTGGCATTGCAAGAAGCTACGTTAGAAACCATCAATCAGCAACTGATAACGCTCGCTGATAATCAGGAAGGACTGGAAGCAGTGTACTTCACCAGTTTGGTCATGCAATAACCATGGCTGTCCACGATATTCTTTCGCAAGATGAAGTCGATGCACTGCTGAGTGGGCTTGGCGACGGCGATCTGGAAACTCAGAAACAGGATCTGGACGAACACGGTAAACCGCGTCGTTACGATTTTGGCAACGAAGAACGGATTATTCGGGGCCGGATGCCCACGCTGGAAATGATCAATGAACGTTTTGGCCGTTACCTGCGAATCAGTCTGTTTAATATGTTGCGACGCTCGGCAGAAATTTCTGTCAGTGGTGTTCAGGTAATGAAATTTTCCGAGTATGTGCACACATTGTTTGTGCCGACCAGTCTTAATCTTATTCAATTACAGCCTTTGCGTGGCACTGGTCTGATCGTCTTTGAACCGAAGCTGGTATTTACTCTGCTCGATAACTATTTTGGTGGCGAAGGCCGGTTTCCGGCACGTATTGAGGGACGTGAATTTACCGCTACTGAACTGCGGGTCATTCGCATGGTACTGAACTTGTGCTTTGAGGATTTAACCGAAGCCTGGTCTCCCGTCATGCCGGTTAATTTTGAATTTCTCAATCACGAAGTTAATCCGCAATTTGCCAATATTGTCAGCCCCAGTGAAGTGGTGGTGATTTCCACTTTTCATATTGAGCTCGATGGTGGTGGCGGTGATTTGCACATCACATTACCCTACTCGATGCTCGAGCCGATTCGAGAATTACTCGACACCGGTCTGCAAAGTGATCGCAGCGCCGATGATGGCCGCTGGGGCCGGGCAATGCGTGAAGAACTGATGATTGCTGAAGTGCAATTATCATCGACACTGGCAAAAACGCGATTAAGTTTAGAGCAGGTCCGCCAGTTAAAAGTCGGCGATATTATTCCCATTGAAATGCCTAAAGAAGTGGTTGCCATGGTGGAAGACGTACCGATGTTTCGTGCGACTTATGGCGAGCATAACGATAAAGCGGCCCTGAAAATCACCAAGATCATTGAACATCCCAAAGATCCGACACCCAATTACCAGCTGAAAAAGGTAAGCCAAAAATGAGTGAAGACAGCAAACAATCCGACCAGGATCTGGCCGACGAATGGGCAGCCGCTCTGGAAGAACAAACCGACGATAACAACGCTGATGACGATTGGGCATCTGCCATGGCAGAACAGGCTGACGCTGAAGCCAAGGATGAAGCGCCAAAACCGGATGCCAAAACGGCACCGATGACCAAA
>DASSWO010000032.1:0-6597 GCA_035704795.1 Methylophaga sp.
AAACGATCACAGTGCCGACTTAAGTTTGGCCGGTCAGTTTGATTATGGCGATGGCCGCTATTCGCAGTTTGAAATGAGTTTTCAACATGCCCGGCGCAGCACTTACGAAATTATTGGCACATTAGGCGGCATTAAATGTCATCAGGTCTGGCAACCTGCTGATCAGGAGCCGGTCATTTCGTGGTGGACTGAAGCAGGCAAGCAAGAGCAAGTCACATTACCGGCTGCCGATCAGTTCGTTCGCGAAATTGAACACTTTTCGGATTGTGCGTTAAATCATAAGCCACCTTTATTAACACTTGCGGATGCACGCGCCAATTGTGTAGCCATTGAGGCAGCCTTGCAATCCGTTAGGGAGCGTCGGCATATAGAAATCACAAATCGTGGCTCGTAACTTGCTTTTGGAGTATCAGTTACTACATGTAAAGATGAGTTTTGAATGGCTTTAATTCAAAATGTTATTTCAAATATGCGAAGCATCCGCGGTCGGCTGATGTTGTTAATGATTTTGTGTCTGGTTCCGCTCGCATTGGTCTTAATTCATGCTTCCTATGAAAGCCGGCGTATCACCAGTGAGGAGGCGGTTGGCAAGCTAGCAACCATTGTCGAATTAATCCAAAGTGATTTTGAAGATGCTGTTTATGCTTCATCTCAACTTCTGACTTCACTGGCCCTGACACCGAATAACTGGGTTACAGTATCGCCACAATGTAATCAGCAGTTGGCCAATCTCAGTAAACAATTTGCCAGTTATAGTAATATTTTTACAGTCAACACGGATGGTGAGGTTATTTGCAGTGCTACTGGCTACGATGCGCCCGTGAGCTTGTTGGATAGAGACTATATTCAAAGCGCTTTAGCAGGAAATAGCATCACTGTTGGTCGACCGGTTGCAGGCAAAGTATCTGAGCAGATGGTGTTACCTATCGCGCTACCACTTAATAAACCAAGTGGGGAGGTAGCTGGTGCTGTGGGCGTCAGTATTAACCTCGTCCAGTTTCTTCAACACAACCTCCAATCGCATGGGATTACGGCTAATAATTATGGCAATGTAACATCAACTTTATGGCTGGCTGATGGTACCGTGCTGGCCAGGGTTCCAGATGGGATGGCTTTGACGGGCCAAAAAGCACGGGATAGTGAGCTTTTTCAAGCGCTGATACAAAATATCGAAAATCGCAAAACGATTGAAGTGCAGGGTTTGGACAATCAACGTCGCTGGTATGGTTTCGGACAAATCGGCAATGGTGAGTCCACAATTTTATTAAGTGTCGGCTTACCAACGGGAGAGTTATTTGCGGAAGTCGATTCGATTTTTTGGCAGACAATCACACTGTTGGCGCTGGTCAGTTTGCTGGTGATTATTGCTGCATGGACGCTTGCTGAAATAGCTGTTCGACGTCCGATCAGTCGATTAGTCAACCTGGCTGAACAAGTCTCCAATGGACAGCGGGGGGTGCGTGTAGGAGAAGTTCATGGTGCTACAGAATTAAGAACACTCGCCAAGAATTTTGATTTAATGGTCAGTTATCTGGAAAGTTATGAACAAGAGCAAGCTATCAACCAAAAAGCGCTGACCCAAGCAAAACAAAGCCTTGAGTTAAAAGTTCATGAACGTACTATGGCGTTAGAAACGGCCAGTAGCCAAGCAATTGAAAGGGCAGCTTTATTGGAAAGACAACGACTCGAAATTGCTATCATGAACGAATTGACCGATATGTTGCAGTCCTGTAATACATTAGATGAAAGTTGGCCCATAATCGGTCGTTCATTAACCCAGTTATTTGCTGACATCAGTGGCACTATCTACACTTATCGCGATAGTGGCAATGCGTTGATGCATGGTGTTAGTTGGGGCAGCAAATCAATAGTGAATGAAGGTTTTGCTCCGGAAGATTGTTGGGCACTTCGTTTAGGTCGAACTTGGACTTACCAGCCTGAAGCATTGCGCCCACACTGTAATCATATTTCTGGCATGGAATATGGGGCTTATACCTGTATTCCGATGCTGGCAGAAGGTAAAACGCTGGGTGTTTTGCATATCAAGCTACCGGAAGAGCATGATAATGAAACCATTATCGAATTGGCCGAATCGGTCGCTGCAAGATTGGCATTAGCATTATCTAATATCAAACTCAGACAAACGCTCCGTAATCTGTCGGTGCGAGATGTATTGACGGGCTTATACAACCGCCGATTTGTTGATGAAGTCTTTGAGCATGAAGTGATTCGCTGCCGACGCAATAACAAGCCGTTATCTGTGCTGATGATCGATGTTGATCACTTTAAGCGTTTTAATGATAGTTTTGGCCATGATGCAGGTGATGTGGTCTTACGTGCGGTTAGTGCATTGTTCAAGGAACATTTCCGAAAAACCGATTTGCCCTGCAGGTTGGGGGGAGAGGAGTTTTTGGTCATTCTACCGGAATGTGACGGAGATGCCGCATTTAAGGTGGCTGAGCAACTACGTATTAAGATCAGCGGCCTGGTGCTGTTCCATCAGGGCAAAGCGCTTGATGCAGTGACTGCATCAATTGGTGTTGCAAGTTGGCCGGAACCTTTTGCTGATGAAGGCTTGCTGGTCTCAGCTGCTGATGCCGCTTTGTATTCGGCGAAACATGCGGGTCGCAATCAGGTGCATAACGCTGATTTACCCACGGCGAAAGCATCAAAATCTTGATGCCATAAAGCGATTGCAGCCTTTAAATTTAATCTGATAAATAATATTCGATGGTCGATACCACCCGCACTTTCTTAATATGCGGATTGTTATTGTCGCGGGCACTAATGCTGAACTGACCCTGTGACGCCTGCTTGATTTTGCCTAAATTGCTGTTTGAGTCATCAGCAAATTTTTCGGCCACTTCACGGGCATTTTGTGTCGCTTCTTCAATCATTTTTGGTTTGACTTCATTGAGGCGAGTAAACAGATATTCGCTTTGCGACTGATAATTATCGCCGCTTAATACTAAACCTTGTTTGCCAAGCTCGGAAAGTCCAGCCATGGCCTTACGAATACCAGCGATATTCTCTGAATAAACGGTGACCGTTTGCGTTGCGGTATAACGAAATTCGGCGGGCATGCCGCCGCCATATTGCTGAGCAGATTTATCGGTAATCGCCGGCGCGTTGATGGTGATTTCGCCGCTATCGATGTTTTTGTCAGCCAGAAATTTGCCGATTTTAGCCGTGCCGGCTTCCATGGTCTGATAGAGCCTGTTCAAATCATTATCGGCTTCGGTGAATGTAATCGGCCAAATAACCACATCAGCGGGATATTCATGCTCCGACAGGCCTTTAACGGTGACGCTTCGCTCGAGTTGCTTCATATCGAGCAACGCTTTGCCCAACAAAAAGCCTAAAGCGCTAAGCCCAATGATTAATGAGACCCCTAAAATCCAAGCTGGTAAAGCACGTTGTTCAGACATACGCGGTCTCCTTAAATGGGGTTAACGTGCCGAAAAATGTTCAATCGCATAGGCTACGCGATCAGCCGGTTTCATCCGTTGTTTTTTACCAAGTCGTTCAATGTGCTGCAAGCGTGGTAGCAAACCGCGACCATTGGCGATCTGAATGGTTAAACCGGGTCGTGCGTTGAGCTCCAACAGCATTGGGCCCTGAAAACGATCCAAGACGATATCGGTGCCCAGATAACCCAGCCCTGACATTTCGTAGCAGGAAACCGCCAGATGTAGCAGATCTTCCCAGTGTGGAATTTTTAATGCCATCAGGTTCACGCCGGTATCGGGATGGAGTAATACCGGTTTATCAAATTGCACGGCGCGTAGTGCATGGCCATCACCAATATCCAGACCCACCCCTACTGCGCCCTGATGCAGATTAGCTTTACCATTGGAGTCGCGGGTTGATAAACGCATCATTGCCATCACCGGAAAACCGCGAAACACGATAACCCGCGTGTCAGGCACGCCTTCGTGACTAAAACCACTGAAACAATCATCAAAATGAATCAAGTCTTCAAGAATCGCCACATCAGCTTTACCGCCTAACGAAAACAGACCCGCAAGAATGTTCGTTACATGACGTTCTAAATCACTGATAGTGGCATATTGGCCATTGGATTTACGGTAGCCATTTTCATCCTGACGAACCACCACCAAAATGCCTTTACCACCTGAGCCATTGGCGGGTTTGATACAAAACCCTTTTTCTGGGGGCAGAATTTTGATTAAGTCCCGAACGCTGTGCTGTTCGCTGACCGTACCCAGTAAATCCGGCACTTTAACGCCGGCTTCCAAAGCAATTTCTTTGGTTTTCAGCTTGTCATCAACCAGCGGATACAAATGCCTGGGGTTGTAACGGCTAATATAGGAAATATTGCGCTCGTTCATACCCAACACACCAATTTGACTCAGCTTGCTGGGATGCACATATTTGTCGCGAACTTCTTTAAACCAAGTCAGCGGTCCGGTCATGGTTTATCAATCTCGGTCAGTGGTTTAAAGCGTTTTAATTCCAGCAGACGATAACCGGTATAGCTACCAGCCATCAGGGTAATCGCCATTAAAATCAACTGAATACCCAGGAAATTAAAGGTCAAATGTCTGACCAGTTCATTGTTCATTACCAGATAAGCAATGACCGCTACGGCTAGCGAGCCGCCACCCTGTACCAACACCTGCTTGGCACCTTCTTCTTCCCAGAGAATCGACATCCGTTCAATGGTCCAGGCCAGAATAATCATCGGGAAGAAGGTGATTTTCATGCCTTCCGTTAAGCCGATTTTGTAAGCAATAATCGAGAACATCGCGATCATGCCGATAACCATAATGATGACCGCGGATATTCGGGCTACTAGCAGTAAATTCAGATGTGATAAATAAGAACGAATAATCAAGCCAGCGCCGACGATAAGTAAAAAACCAACCAAACCGGTCAGCAGGCTGGTTTGAATAAAGGCCAGAGCAATCAATACCGGCATAAAGGTACCGGATGTTTTGATACCGATCAGAATCCGCATCAGCACCACCATCAAAACGCCGACAGGAATTAACAGAATGTTTTTAAATAAAGCCTGTTCTTCAATGGGCAGATCGTAGAGGGAGAAGTTAAGCAACTGGCTGTCAGCAAATTTTTGGTTAAGCGCAATGCCGAAAGGTTGCTCCTGTTCAATCATCGAAAAAGTGACATTGGAATTTGTGCCACCAATAACTTCCAGCACCGGCCCGGAATTATATTGCCAAAGCATCAGGTTTTCCGGTTGGCCTTGCTTGCCAGTTTGGGGATGAAACAGCGCATAGTCTTCGCCATCAAATACCTGTAAATAATCAATTAATGACTGACGGCGGCGGCCATCTTCCAATTCCAATGCGTGTACTTGCCGGGCCGGAATACCGGCTTGATGTAACAAATGTACCAACCACGCAGTTCGCGGTTTAACCTGGGCTAATAACTCTGCCGTTTGTTTTTGATTGTTGAATTCGACAATCAGTTCTCTGGCCAGTGTATAAGGCGAAGCTGACCGGGCCGTCGCGCCCTCAAGTAATTGCTGTGCGGCAGTGGCATAAGGTTCTTTTTCAAGGAACGCTTTGATTTCCGGTGGTTTAATCGATTCAGAGGGAATCGCATAAGGATCAACCAGCATATCGACTTTGTAGTAAAGCGATTGACTGCCGCTAGCCTGACGAATGGACCATTCGACTCGTTTGCCGTTGTCACGCTCTTCATAGGCAAGTCCGTAACCAGGACTGGCCGTTTGTTGATTTAACTGGGTAAAACCGGGCTGTGTACCGGGAATGGCAAGGGAAGCAATGACTTCTTCGCCTTCTGCTTCAAAATCTACTTTGGCTTCAATAGACCAGGTTTGCCGGGTTTCTCCGGGCAACCAGGGAATATCCAGCGCCATATGTCGGTGCAGGGTCAAACCAATGCCGGCGATAAGTAACAAACCGACCAATACGTAAAACGGCGTACGCGATGCCATAGGTATCCTTAACTAAATCTTAATTGTCGGCGTCTTCATCACCATCAGGTTCTGATTCGGGGCGATCTTTTAACGGTTCTGGCTTGGGTTGATAATAGCTTTTGGCTACATCAATCAACGCAATGTCCCGCAAAAATTCACGGCCCAACAAAATCGGATAGGTCATGGAAGTGCGATCAGTCAGGGTAAATTCAGCGTTATCAGTAAACTCACCAATTTTTATCGTCAGTTCCACTACTGGACGGCGATCAACTTCTTCGCTTGATGCCTGACGAATCCGGGCAATACGCACCAAAGGTGCTTCTACTTCATAGCTGTCATCAACATCGTCATCGGGAACCATATTAAAACGCACCCATTTTTTGCCATCACGTTCAAATTCGACAATGTTGCGGGCTGATAATGAGGAAGTGGTGGCGCCGGAATCCACACGAGCACGGAAAACGCGGTTAACCGCTTCTAACCATAACCATTCAGTACGGCCGAGAATAATTTTGTCATCGACTGAAGGCGGCGCAACGGTCGGACAACTCTCAGGTGTTTCTTGTGCAGCCATTACAACCACGGGTTCAGGTTCTTTATCAAGTTTGTCATTGATCGTTGACAATTGCCGTGAGACAGCAGTTTGTGATGATTTCACCTCATTAAGACTG
>DASSWO010000034.1:0-11708 GCA_035704795.1 Methylophaga sp.
TGGTTTGCAAGCATAAGTCTCTGGAGTTTGCTTAGCCCATGATTGCTGTAGGTTGTTGCCAAGCTAGAAAAGGGCTCATGCGTCTAGCTTGCCTGTTTGCTTACAGATCTCGGGCAGAGACTCACCCTCCTGCACATCGTAAAGCGGCACCAGTGCATTTGCCTGCATCACCTTATCTTTACTGGGATGCAGGATGTGTAGACAGGTGATCATAAAAGCACCGAGCAGTAATACATCCAGCATACTACACCACGACTTTTGCTAAATTGACCGGTTGTTTAATGGCTTGCCTTACGGTCAGCACAATATTTACCAGCATGACCACAGCACCGCTGAAAAAGATAAAACCACCCATGACCCGCATCGCATAATACGGGTGCATCTGCGCGACTGATTCGACAAAGGTGTAGGCTAAATTGCCGTACTCGTCATAGGCCCGCCACATCAGACCCTGCATAATGCCGGCCACCCACATGGAGGTGATGTAAATCGCTGTGCCAATGGTGGCCAGCCAAAAATGTATATTTACCATCCGTACAGAGTAAATTCTTACATTCCACAAACGTTCAGTCATATGGTAAAGCGCACCGATGGATACCATTGCTACCCAACCTAAAGCGCCCGAATGAACGTGACCAATAGTCCAGTCTGTATAGTGAGATAAGGCATTAACCGTTTTTGATGCCATGACAGGCCCTTCAAATGTCGACATGGCATAGAATGCTAGTGAAACGACTAAAAACCTTAAAATATAGTCGGTCCGTAATTTGTCCCATGCACCACTTAAGGTGAACATACCGTTTAGAGCGCCGCCCCAAGAAGGAATAATCATTGCTAGTGAAATCGCCGCGCCCAGTGAACCAGTCCAGTCGGGCAAGGCGGTATATTGCAAATGATGTGCACCCAACCAAACATAACCGAAAATCAACGCCCAGAAGTGGATAACCGATAAACGGTATGAGTAAATCGGCCGGTTCGCTTGCTTGGGCACAAAGTAGTACATGATCCCCAGAAAACCAGCGGTCAGATAAAAGCCAATCGCGTTGTGACCCCACCACCATTGCACCATGGCATCGTGAACGCCGGAAAAGATGGAGTACGATTTCCAGAAGCCGACCGGCATAGCCAAGCTGTTAACCACATGCAGGTAGGTAAACATGATCATCATCGCCAGAAAAAACCAGTTCGCCACATAAATATGACTCATTTTCCGTTGACGGATGGTCATGATGAAGTTAAAGGTATAGGCCAGCCATGCAGCGGTGAGCACAATGTCCAGCGGCCATTCCAGTTCCGCGTATTCTTTTGATTGGGTAATACCTAAGGGCAGCGTGATGATCGCGCCAATCACATAGAGATTCCATGCCCAGAACGTGAACCAGGCCATCTTATTACTCCACAGAGCCGTGCTGCAGGTGCGTTGCACGACATAATAAGCTGTGGCCAGCAATGTGCAGCCACCAAAACCATAGACAACAATATTAGTATGCACTGGTCGCAGCCGACCAAATGTGATGTAGGGAATATCAAAATTCATCCATGGCCAGGCAAGTTCAGAGGCGATCCATACGCCAACGCCCGTGCCCAGCACCAGATAAATGCTGGCCATGATGGTGAAATATTTAACGATCTGGGTGTGATAGGTCATAAGCTTGTTCCCTGAGTCGGTCTGAGGTTATTACCAATGCCAGATATGATCGGCATACTCATAAAGCGTAGGGATTTCATTGCGATTGACAATATCGATCCCTGCCGGCACCGGCAGCATATCCAGTCCACGATCCCACAGATCTTCATAAACCAGATAAATGCTGATGCCGGTATCGAGCATTTGCTGAATATCCCGCTTGATATTGGCAGGCTGGCTTTGTTGCCAGTCACCCAGTGTTAATGCCGGTTGTGTCTGATTTTGAAAGGCGTAATAAACTGCATGACCTGAAAGCAGCAGAGACATCATATTGTCACTGGAGGCTCTGGCTTTGCTCATCATCGACTGAATCAGCCAGAGAATCGTCTCATCCTGTTCTTCGACGGTGGTTCGAAATGCCTGACTTAAAACATT
The DNA here is from genome assembly GCA_035704795.1 of Methylophaga sp. Taxonomy (GTDB): domain Bacteria; phylum Pseudomonadota; class Gammaproteobacteria; order Nitrosococcales; family Methylophagaceae; genus Methylophaga. The sequence continues at coordinate 2,063 of DASSWO010000034.1, forward strand.
AAGAATTTTCATACTAGCGTGTCCCGATAGTCAGAGAGTTAAAGGCATTTTCAGCAAACGTCCAAAAATCACTGGGCCCGCCACGCTGGCAGTCATCAATGCTCTCATTAACGCCGCGTTCATCAACACATAAGCCACAGTTAACCCACTCAAAGCGCAGGCCTTTAAAGCTGGCTTTGTCTTGTAACGCCTTGATCCAGGTTTTGGTTAACGGGTGATCCTCTTGTTGCAAATCATGGCCATGCACAGCATTGCCATGCTGAGCCTGTTTCGCAAAAGCAAGCGCTGCTGCACCTTCATAGGCAAATACACAAACATCGGCATTTTTATCGAGCGCGGCGTCCAGTAGCCGGAAAAAACTGACTGTCCGCTCACTTTCAAAAGGCGGATCCATAAATGCAAAAGTAAGTTGTTTTCGTTGTTGCATCTGATTAATTCCAAATAACTTTGTCGCCACGCAGCATGGCGTCAATCACCACACCGATCTCTTCGGCATTGATGCCGCTTTTCAGCTGATCCAGTTCAATACCGCGCTGCGCTAGGGAAAACCGATCTGCCACCACATTGATATTCTGGTTACATAGCAGGTCAAATGGTTTGCACAAAGCGCCCCGACGGGCCGGCATGACGCCATTCTGGATTAAATACAGCGTGACCCGGTTATCTTTAGTCGCAAGGTTATGAATCAGCTGATACTGAGCAAGGGTCTGGGTTTCCGTAAACGGATCCTGACTTTGCAAAAAAACATAGTCGGACATTTACATCTCCTGAATAGGCAAGGATTGTTGGGATGACTGGGGTGTTTTTAGGGTTTGTGAACGCACCAGATAATCGCCGAAAGCTTCATTTTTCAATCGCTCGGTTTTGTATAGTGACAATAGCATGTCGAGCGTTTTGAAAATCTCGTTTTCATTAACGTTTTGCTGGTAGCAGACTGCCAGACGATCACCCCTCGGGCTACCACCCAGATACAGGTTGTATAGATCTTTGGCACGGCCCGTCAGGGCAATTTCACCGAGATAGGGCCGGGCGCAGCCATTAGGACAACCGGTGACGCGCAGTGTGATTGGCGTTGCCGATAGATCATGCGCAGTTTTTAAATTCTCAAACCGTGTCAGAAAATCAGGCATATAACGCTCGGCTTCGGCCATGGCGAGGCCACAGGTCGGCAAAGCCACACAACTCATCGAATAAGCGGATTGATCGGCGACATTAATTAATGCTGACAAGCCAAAATCTTCGATCCGGTTCTCCAATGTGGTTTTGGCAAAATCGGGAATATTGATAAGTTGCAGATTTTGATTTGGCGTCAGCCTGATGGCGCCGGTGAGATCCTGAATCAGCGCCTGAAATTGATCCTGCAGTGCATTGCTGATACGGCCATTGTCGATGTTAAAAGTGACCTGCCAGTGCTCTCGGTCGGTTTTATGCCAGCCAATCAGATCATGATTTTGGGTAAACCGATACTTACGTGACGCGCGCAAAGCTTTGCCATAGCGGGCAGTCAGCTCATTGATAAACCAGTTTATGCCCAGGCGGTCGATGGTATATTTGAAACGAGCCTGATGCCGGTCGATACGATCGCCATAGTCTCGCTGAATCGTCATGATGATTTCAGCAAGCTTTGCCGCATCGGCTGTCGGTACAAAGCCGATTTCACTGGCAAGTCTGGGATAACTGTCGTCGCGACTGTCCAATTGCCCCATGCCGCCGCCGACGCAAACGTTAAAGCCTTCAAGCTGATTGTTTTTGATTACAGCGATAAAGCCGACATCCTGCGCAAAGACATCAATGTCATTAACTGGCGGGATCACAAAACCCACTTTGAATTTACGCGGTAAATACAGCGGCCCGTAGACTGGTTCTTCATTCGTTGAGTCGGTATCGGCGGGTTTCTGATACCAGACTTCCTTGTAAGCATGGGTTTTCGGGATCAGCCGGTCACTGGTGTCCTGCGCTATCTGGTAAACCTGCCGGTGGATCGCCGAGTGATCGGGATTGATGCCGCAAACAATACCCCGGCTGTCATCACCACAGGCGGCGATAGTATCGAGTCCGACCTGCTTTAAACCTTGCAAAACATCACGCAGATGCCACTTTTGTACGCCATGCAGTTGAATGGTCTGACGGGTCGTGATCCGTAATCCCCGATTGGCGTAGCGGCGGGATAAAAAATCCAGTTTCTGCCACTGGCTTTTATTCACGACGCCACCTGGAATGCGGATCCGCACCATAAACTGATAATCAGGTTCCAGCTTGCGCTGCCGGCGTGTTTTGCGTTGATCCCGGTCATCTTGCTGATAAATGCCATGGAACTTGGTCAGCAAGGTATCGCTTTCAGCAATACTGGCTGACTCAACGGTCTCCAGCGAAGCATTCAACGTGCCGCGCAGAAACTGGCTGCGCTGTTTGACGCGCTCGTTGTCGTGCAACTCATCGATATCAAGCGCGAGGTATTTAATAGGCGGATTATTTTTTAACATAATGTCAATACAAGTTCTTATGCAGGCGTTTTTGCTGTTTGAGTGACTGCCACTCACTGCCCATCAACAGATGTTTTTGGATGTAATGTTCCAGCTCGGTTTCCAGCCAGGTGAGAAATGTTTTGTCACCACTCAGATAGAGGTGCGCACCGGCGTTTAACCAGCCGCTCAGAATGTCGGGGTTAGTGGCGAAATAATTGAATAAGGTCAGTTCCGGCTGATCCTTGTAAAAATGCACATCCAGTTTATTCAGATGACGCCGGGTCAGGTGTGACTGCCAGTCAGTCTGATAGAGAAAATCTTCTTTGTAGCGAGCTTCCCGGAATAATAACCAGCAGGGGTTTTGCCGTTTTCCAGCGGCGATCTGCTCAATAAATGCCCGAAATGGGGCAATACCAGTACCATCGGCAACCAGAATCAAGGGTGCAGTCTGGCTGTCCGGCAGGTGAAAGCGTTTGTTTTTATGTGGATAAATATGAATGGGATCACCCACAGCCGCATCGGCAAGATAGGTGGAGGCAACACCGGCAAATTGCTGGCCATTCATTGTGTATTTATAGCGTTTAACGCAAAGATGCAGCGCGGTGGTTTGTGAATCAATCACGTTAGCGACGTCATACAATCGGGGCTGTAACGGTCTGAGATGATTGACAAGATCCTGCGGTGACAGCGCAGTCTGATGGGCAAACTTTCTGAGGATGTCGGTCAGATGATGCTGTTTTAAATAACTGCGCACAGCCGATTTATCGAGGCCGCTATTGGCGGCGGGATCTTCCGTAAGGCGTTCCAGAAATTTAATGCTGCAATGATTCAGATCGAACTGAGATTTAAGACCATCGAGCAGCGATATGGCCTCGCCGCCAACGGTTATATTCTCATCGCCGCTGAAACCTAAAATATCCAGTACCAGACGAATTTGCTCAGGTGGGTTTTCAGCAAGTACGCCAACTGAATCACCCGGTGCCAAATCGAAAATACCAGCCGGTATATCCAGCTCAATGTGATGTGTTGGCATCGCGCTCTTCGGATCCGACAAGATAATATTGTCGAGTACACTGGCTGTAAGCGGCGCGGATTTGGTAATTTCATGGTTGTGTTTAAATTCGGTCGATAGTCTTTGCTCTGGCGCTGAAGCAGCAGGATCTGTCTGCTGCGTACTTAATTTTTGGCTTACCTCGGCTATCCATTTGGCTGCCGGTTCTTCAAAATCGACATCACATTCCACTCTTGGGGTTAGCTGTTGTGCCCCCAATTTTGTAAATTGTTCATCAATATTTCTGCCGGTGACGCAAAAATGCGTATAGGTGCTGTCACCCAGTGCCAGTACGCTGTAATTGAGATTTGTCAGTGGTTTTTCAGATTGCATTAAGGCGTTGTAGAAATCCTCGGCAGTTTCCGGAGGATCACCGTCACCATGGGTGCTGGTGATAATCAATAGGTGGCTGAATTTGGTGAGTTCTGCGACTTTCAGATCAGCCAGATCGGTAACGCTGGTTTTAAGTTGTGATGGCAACTGCTGATGCAGCTTTTCAGCCAGCGCTCTGCTATTGCCGGTTTCCGTGCCGTAGGCAATAACCAGTTTAGATACCGGGGCAGTTGTCGATTCTGGTAGCGGATTTTTGATACTAGCCGCCAGATAACCGCTCAGCCATAGTGATTGTTCATGGCTGAGTTTGGCTAACAGTGTGTTCAGCTCTTGCCACTGTGACTTGCTAAAAATATCGTCAGTAATTGATTGCATACCGTCGCTTTTGAAAATGCTTTTTGCATAGTCTGGCGGCTGGCTTAATCAATGTATAATGAATATTATTGTATTTTTATATCAATAAAAATGAACTAAATGGACGTCAGCCTCGCTCGCACTTTTCTGGAAATCGTCAAAAGCGGCAGTTTTATTGCTGCTGCTGAAAAGCTGCATGTTACCCAGACGACTGTGACGGCCCGGATTCATAATTTAGAAGCACAACTCGGCTGTAAGTTATTTATCCGTAATCGCTCGGGTGCTGCGGTCACCAATAATGGTGAGCAGTTCATCAGCCATGCAGTTAATATGATCCAGGCATGGGAGGCGGCCAAACGCAATCTGCCACTGCCGGCCGGCACCGAAAAGGTATTGAGCATCGGTGGTGAATTAAGTTTGTGGAACCCGTTGATGCTGCAGTGGCTGAATTTATTGAAGCAGCACAAAACCGATACGGCCATCCACGCTGAAATCGGTGAACGTGAATCGCTCCATGAAAAACTGGAACAAGGCATTCTGGATGTCATTGTTGTCCATCAGCCGGAATACAGCCCTGGTGTGCAGGTGGAGGAGGTACTGGAAGAAAAGCTGATTTTTGTCTCAGCGACTGAAAAATCCACACCTTATGTGTATATCGACTGGGGGCCCTTTTTCCGGCAGCAACACGATACTGCGCTGCCTGAATATGCCCGGCCGGAGCTGCAAATCAATCTAGGACCATTGGCCTTGCACTATATTCTTGAAAATGGCGGCAGCGGTTACTTCCGAACTCGCGTTGTCGAACACTTTCTGAAATCAGGGCAATTACAAGCCAACGATAACATGCCGGAATTCAGCTTTCCGATTTTTGTGGTCTATAAACGCACTCAGTCAGACAAACTTGAAACCGTTATTCAGTCTTTGACTCAGGCATGTGATATACAAAAGCCGTGGCTGTAACTTACCGTGCTATATCTGAAACCGGCAGAGCAATTGATAAAACCTGAGAACGCACAGTTAATTTAATATTACAAAAAGGCCTCTGACATGAGTGATAACAAAGATTTATCAACGCTGGCCATACATGCCGGCGATCATCTTGATGCTTTTGGCGCGGCGGTAACCCCCCTGTATGACACAACAACCTTCAGTTTTGCCAATACCGAAAACTTACTGGATATTGTCGAAGGCAGAAACCATGGACCACTTTATACCCGTTATGGGATGAACCCCAGCATCACCACGCTGGAAAAGCGCCTGGCGGAATTTGATACTGCCGAAGCCGCTTTGACGTACGCATCCGGAATGGCTGCGATTTCATCGTTGTGTCTTGCTTACGGGCGGGGAGGTATTATTTGTGTTGGCCAGATTTATGGCGGCACCAGTACATTTTTGCAGGATCTGGCCCCGACGCTTGGGATCAAAACACAATTTATTGATGCCAATGACAATCATCAGCTTGAAAAAGCGCTTAAAAATGGCGCTTCGCTGGTTTTTCTGGAAACACCCTCTAATCCAACCTTGCAGATCATTGATATTGCCAGCGTTGCCTCGGTAACACATAACTACTCTGCGAAATTGGCAGTCGATAATACGTTTGCCACACCCATTAACCAGCAACCATTGACGCTCGGCGCAGATTTTTCAGTGCAAAGCGCCACTAAATATCTGGGCGGCCACAGCGATCTCACCGCTGGCGTGGTAACAGGTAAAGCCAAAGCATTATCGATACTCAATGAATGGCGGAAAAGTCTCGGTCAGACAATCGCTGCAGAAACAGCGCACAAATTAAAACGCAGTCTGGTGACGCTGCCACTCAGAGTCGAAAAACACAATCAAAACGCCTTAAAAATTGCCGAATTTCTCCAGCGGCACAAAAAGGTTGAAAAAGTTTATTACCCGGGGCTAAAAACCAATTCGGATCACGAGTTAGCCAGCCAGCAGATGCACGGTTTTGGCGGCATGCTTAGTTTTGATGTGAAAGGTGGTGACGCAGCAGCCAGACGGGTTATCGATAGTTTCAAACTGATAAAACTTGCACCGAGCCTCGGTGGTGCCGAAACACTGGCAACACAGCCCATAACCACCTCACATCATGGCTTGCCTGAAGCTTTGTTAAACCGCGCGGGCATCAGTGGTGCCATGATTCGGCTTTCAGTCGGTTTGGAATCGGAGACGGATATTGCGGAAGATTTAGATCAGGCATTACTGGCTAATATATGAATGGGTTTACTCTGACTTTGTGGACACTTTAAAGCAGGTGGTGGACGGCTCGTTATGTTTGGCACTCTTTCAATTGTAATCTAGCGGTTAGTCCCTAAATTGAAGGCATAAAACAGAGCGGGACTTTTGCGCAGATGCGCTGTGAAAAGTCGTGCAGAGTGATGCAGGTTAGTAACGGAAATAACGATAAATAATCAATTAATACAATAATTTAATAGCCTGTTTCCCCAGCTCAAGATACCAGGGAGCTATGTTCAAGTCCGGATAGGCCCAGCAATTAAATAAAACGGTTAGCCTATCTTCGGCTGGCTGCTTTTTTGCCTCTGAGAGCTTTTTGTGGGGGATCGCAAAGGAAGTTGCCGATTATAGTTCGGATAGTTTAGCTTTATCGTTTTTACGCTACGATATTTTCGTGAAGAAGTTTTTTCACAATATCCGGAACATAAGTACGGCGAATGGTAATGGCATAAAAGTTTTCGAAAACACCAGGCAACACTTGGTATTCAGCGAGCAGGCCATTACTGATTTCATCTTTGACAACCACAGGGGGTAGCGCTGTGACTGCACCACTATCCCTGACAAGTAATCGTAACATTGCCATATCATCGGCCTCAGCAATCACTTCTGGGTTGTAACCTATAGCGGAACAATAAGCATTGAATCCAGAACGAATTTCTGTGATCCCCGTCGGTAAAACCCATTTCACGTTGTCGTAACCTTGTGGAAAACTAACATCTGGTTTGTGTTTGGCAGGTCCAATAATTGACACTGATTGTCTAGAGACCAATTGATTCTGCCAAATGGCATCATCATTTTGCTGACTTACCGAACGATTAGTGAGCACCAGATCGAGCTCATGACTTATCAAGCCATTGAGCAAATTGGTCATACCTCGCGTAGACAAAGTAAAGCTGACATTGGATTCTTTTAATAAAGGGCTCACAAAAGCTTCGGTAAAATTTCTCGACAGCGTCGTTAATACGCCAATGTTGAGATGTCGCTGCGCAACGGACTCGCCCTTGTTTAGAAATGATTGCAGTTCTTCACCTGTGGTAAAGATTTCATCTGCATAGTTAAGTACCTTTCTTCCCATATCGGTTAATACGAGTTGCCTGCCAACTCGCTCGAATAACTGAACATCCATCGTACTTTCAAGCTGTTTGATTTGTTGCGACAAAGCTGACTGTGAGACATGACATTCATCGGCTGTGCGCGTGATGCTGCCTGATAATGCAACGCGCCAGAAGTAGTAAAGGTGATGATAGTTAATTTTGGCCATAGTTAATTAAAACTTATTAATACGTTAATTAATATCTATTTTATTTATGTTATCGCGTTTGACATACTGCCGCCAACTAAGGAGGTATCTCTGTGAGTCAATTCTTTTCCACCGGTTTTTCTATGCTTATTCCCTTGATTTTAGTGGCAGGCGCCTTGGTTACCGGTAATGCCAGGCTAACGGAAATCAGCCGGCGGAGAGTGTTGAGAGTTATTTCAGTTGCTTTAGGTGTTTCAACGATTGTAGTGGCTATTGCCTACTTGGATACGCCACAACACAGTTCGCAAAATCTCATTGCCCTTAACGGTATTCACCTGACCGTGTTGTTCCTGGTTAGTTTTATGGCCATCGTGCTGATCCGGTTTTCTGAGCGCTACTTGTATGGTGAAGAGAGGGCTTACCTATTCTGGCGATGGTTATTACTAAGTCTGGCTTCAGTATCTATTGTTGTTCTCAGTAATCACCTAATGCTTCTATGGTTAGGCTGGGTTGCTATCAGTTTATGTTTCCACCGTTTACTTTTGTTCTATCCTGACCGGCCCCGAGCGGTTCTGGCAGCGCACAAAAAATTCATTCTGGCGCGCTTAGCAGAGCTTTGTCTGCTGGTGGCTGTGCTATTACTTTATTTTCACCATGGCTCATTTCAGCTCAACGTTATTCTTGATCATTACCTCGGCTTCCAAAGGGGTGATGTGCTGAGTTTTAATGAAAAACTGGCTGCTTTTCTGATCGCCCAGACAGCGCTAATAAAATGTGCTCAGCTGCCGCTGCATGGTTGGCTGATACAAGTCGTTGAAGCGCCCACGCCCATCAGTGCGCTTCTGCACGCTGGCATTATCAATCTTGGTGGCTTTCTGCTTATCAGTTTTGCCCCGTTGATGGTGCTCGTGCCAGTCGCACAATGGACGTTAATTGTTGTTGCCGGTTTGAGTACGGTGATTAGTGCGTTGGTCATGCTGACCAGAATTAGCGCTAAGGTGCGGCTTGCCTGGTCAACCTGCGCTCAGATGGGGCTGATGCTCATTGAGTGTGCGCTGGGGCTTTACGAACTGGCGTTACTGCATTTGTTGACCCACTCTCTTTACAAGGCTTATGCATTCCTGAGTACGGGTGAGACGGTTCAGGAACACAGCCTTAAACAGTTAGCTCAGCATAAAACGATTACCCTGGGTCGCGCGTTAACCAGTATTTTTCTTGCGATGGCAGCGACCGCTGGTATCGTCTTGTTTACCAGCTATGAAGGACCTATGAGTATCTGGCTGCTAGTTAATACAGCCTTGGCACTGTATCTAATATCAGGAGTGTCTAACGGCAGTTTATTGAGCGCGTTTAAGGCGCTGTTAATTGCCACGGTTTTGGTCAGTTTCTATATAGCCGGGAAATTCATAATCGGCAATTTATTGCCGGACTTGCCGATGATCGGCATGTTCTCTGGAATGGATCTCTGGTTAATTATCTTGTTCTTTTTCCTGTTTGCATTGACGCTGCAGATCTGGCTTTTCCCTGATGCCAAACAAACACAGATCCTCTACCGATGGTTATTTTCCGGCCTATATCTGGATGAGTTGATGACGCGTTTGACGTTACAGCTATGGCCGGTCGAGCTCCGTCCAAAGCCACATCAAAGTAGGGCAAAACAAATCACTATTGAGGAGTCATGGGTATGATTGACGCAAAAGCTGAATTAATCAGCGAACCTAGTGCTGAACTGCTTTCAGCCATACATAATGCTTGCGCGCTCATCGCACCCAGTTGGCCATTGGATCGTTTCATCGCAGTCAATGCCTTATGGGAATGCCGGCATCATCCCATCGAGTTGGTGTCAGCGAGGTTTTCGGCATTGGCCGGCGTAAAAATGACGTTGTCCGCTGATGAATTGTTAAACCGTTATGACAAAGAAGAAATTTCAGACGCATCTCTGGTTGCAGCAGCAAAAGCCTA
>DASSWO010000204.1:0-3295 GCA_035704795.1 Methylophaga sp.
TGCGACCAGTTTTGCCGATATTTTCTTCAGCAACAGCAGCAAAAACGGTATTTTGGCGATTCCTCTGGACGAAGCGATTGTCGATAAATTATTTGTCATTGTTGAATCGAATCCTGGCTATCAACTGACCGTTGATTTACACGCGCAGGAAATCCAACTGGCAGACGGTGAAAAAATTCCGTTTGTCATTGATAGTTTCAAAAAGCATTGTTTGTTGGAAGGTCTTGATGATATTGGCCTGACTTTACAACATACCGATGCGATTAAGGCCTATGAAGCTCGCCGGCAAACGGAAGCGCCTTGGCTGTTTAGCTGAATTAATTTTAATAAAAGATAATAAAATGACCCAAAAAATTGCTGTTCTGGCCGGTGACGGCATTGGCCCGGAAATTGTTGTTGAAGCCGTTAAAGTTTTAAACGCATTACAACAAGATGGTCTGGATATCAGCCTTGAAGAGGGGTTGATTGGCGGCGCGGCGTATGATGAAACCGGTTCGCCACTGCCAACTGAAACGCTGACACTGGCCAAACAAAGCGATGCCATATTATTGGGCGCGGTAGGTGGTTATAAATGGGAATCGCTGGATATCAGTGTGCGTCCCGAAAAAGGATTACTGGGCATTCGTTCAGAACTTGGCTTATTTGCAAATTTACGGCCAGCCTTGTTATATCCACAATTAGCGGATGCTTCTACTTTAAAAGCCGAAGTCGTTGCCGGGCTGGATCTGATGATTGTGCGGGAATTGACTGGCGGTATTTATTTTGGTCAACCACGCGGTATTCGTACCCTGGAAAACGGTGAACTGGAAGGCTTCAACACACTGGTTTATCGGGAAAGCGAAATTGAACGCATTGGCCGCGTGGCTTTTGAAATTGCCCGTCAGCGCGATAAACGGGTCTGTTCGGTAGATAAAGCCAATGTGCTGGAGTCTACTGAACTTTGGCGCAATACCATGATCCGGATTGGCAAGGATTATCCGGATGTAGAGTTGAGTCATATGTATGTCGATAATGCAGCGATGCAATTGGTCCGGGCACCAAAGCAGTTTGATGTCATGGTGACTACCAATATGTTTGGCGATATTTTGTCAGATTGTGCATCGATGCTGACCGGTTCGATTGGCATGCTGCCGTCGGCATCTTTAGATGCCAGTCGCAAAGGTATGTATGAACCTATCCATGGCAGTGCGCCGGATATTGCCGGTCAAAATATTGCCAATCCACTGGCAACCATTTTGTCAGCTGCTATGATGCTCAGATATACCCTGAATCAGCCGGCGATGGCTGACAGGGTTGAGCAAGCGGTCAGCAAGGTTCTGGATCAAGGTCTGAGAACGGCCGATATTTTCTCAGCGGGGATGCGTAAGGTATCCACTACTGAAATGGGCGATGCCGTTGTGGCAGCGCTGTAATTGACAAAGGTGAATTGTGACTAAACAAGTAGATGTAGCAGTTGTCGGCGCCACTGGCGCAGTCGGTGAAGCCATGCTGGAAATTTTGCACCAGCGTAATTTCCCGGTGGGCAAAGTCTATGCACTTGCCAGCGAGCGCAGCGCCGGTAGTACCGTGCAATTTGGCAACAAATCTCTGATTGTCGAAGATCTGGCCGAATTTGATTTTTCCAAAGTCCAGGTGGGTTTGTTTTCACCAGGCGCCAGCGTGTCAGAAATCTATGCGCCGAAAGCGGCAGCGGCTGGCTGTGTAGTCATCGATAATACTTCACAGTTTCGCTATGATGATGATGTGCCGCTGGTTGTGCCTGAAGTTAATCCTCACGCGATTGCCGACTATAAAAAACGCGGCATTATTGCCAACCCAAACTGTTCAACCATTCAAATGCTGGTGGCGCTCAAGCCGATTTATGATGCGGTGGGCATTACCCGGATCAATGTTTGTACCTACCAGGCTGTATCTGGCAGCGGTAAACCGGCTATGGATGAACTTGCTAAACAAACTGCGGCGCTGCTTAACGGTCGTCCGGTAGAAGCGGAAGTTTATCCAAAACAAATCGCTTTTAATGTGTTGCCGCAAATTGATGTGTTCATGGACAACGGTTACACCAAAGAAGAAATGAAAATGGTCTGGGAAACCCAAAAAATTATGGGTGACAAGAGCATTCAGGTGAATCCGACTGCCGTTCGGGTGCCGGTGTTTTTCGGTCATTCGGAAGCTGTACATTTGGAAACCCGTGAAAAAATTACTGCTGAGCAAGTTATGGCGCTCTATGAAAATGCGCCGGGTATTGTATTGCTGGATGAGCGAAATGATGGTGGATATCCGACCGCAGTCACAGAAGCGTCTGGTCAGGATCCGGTTTATATCGGCCGGGTTCGTGAAGATATTTCCCATCCTAATGGTTTGAATTTATGGGTGGTTGCCGATAATGTACGCAAAGGCGCAGCTTTAAACAGTGTGCAGATTGCAGAAGTTCTGGTAGAAAAATATCTGTAACCGATTAGCGGTGCATGGAAGGACAGAGTAAATGACGCAAAAACGCATTGTCAGCTTGTCGGTGGTGGCTGCCCTTGGGCTGCTCGGTCCTTTAACTACATATGCCTTTGGCCTTGGCAAGATCTCAGTTAATTCAGCACTCAATCAACCATTTGAAGCTGAAATTCCCGTGACCTCGCTTCGTGCAACAGAACGCGGTAATTTAGATGTCCGATTGGCATCGCCCAGTGATTTTGAGCGTGCCGGCCTGGATCGCAGTTTATTGCTGACACAATTGCGTTTCGAAGTCATTGAGCAAGGTGCATCAGCAGTTATCCGAATTACGTCACAAGTCCCGATTAAAGAGCCGTTTCTGGATTTTCTGGTGACAGCGTCAGCTGGTGAAGGCCGTATGCTGCGTGAATATACGGTTTTATTAGATCCGCCGGCAGCAATCTTTAATCGGCCCAGCCAGCCAACTGCTACATCATTACGTTCCACGGCACGAGCGACTGATGCGCCGATAAGCCGTTCTGGCATGCCTGCCGATCGTTATCGGGTCCGCAGCGGCGATACCCTGTGGCAAATCGCTCAGCAAACCCGGCCTGCATCTGATATTACGGCGCAGCAAATGATGATGGCTTTGCTGGCTGCCAATCCCGATGCTTTTCAGCGAAATAACATTAACGGCCTGAAAGCCGACGCGACCTTGCGTATCCCAGATGCGACTTCTGTTCGTCAGCTATCGCCGGCGCAAGCCAACACTGCGGTTAATCAGCAAGCAGCACAATGGCGAAATACGACTCAGCCAACAGTCAATAACGCTGCAGCAGTGCCCGAAACCGTCGAAGCACCGATTGCTGAT
>DASSWO010000201.1:0-2557 GCA_035704795.1 Methylophaga sp.
CAGCGCCGTTATTATGGTTTAACATGCATGATTACCAACGCCAGCGGGTATTGACGTTTTTAAATCCGGAAAACGATCCGCTGGGTGCCGGTTATCACATCATTCAATCGAAAATCGCTATTGGTAGTGGTGGTTTGAGCGGTCGTGGCTGGTTGCAGGGCACCCAATCGCATCTTGAATTTTTACCCGAACGGTCAACAGATTTTATTTTTGCGGTAATTGGTGAAGAATTCGGCTTGATTGGTGTGGTCTTATTGATCATGTTGTATTTACTGATTACTGCGCGCGGTTTGTTTATCGCATCACAGGCGCAGACCAGCTTCGGCAGTTTGCTGGCTGGCAGTATAGCGATTACTTTTTTAGTTTATGTTTTTGTCAATATTGGCATGGTCACTGGCTTGTTGCCGGTGGTTGGCGTGCCGTTGCCGTTGATCAGTTATGGGGGCACATCAATGGTGACCTTATTAGCCGGCTTCGGTATCCTGATGTCTATACACACCCACCGAAGGATGATGTCGCCGTGAGAAATCTGATTTTGATACCTGCTTTAAGTCTTGTCAGCCAGCTAGTCTGGGCGGAACCAGATTTGCCTGGACTTGATACTTTTATTGATGAAATGGTCACTGAACATCAGTTTGATGCTGCTGAACTGGAAGCCGCTTTTGCCGAAGTTGAAGTTAAAGACAGTATTCTGAAAGCCATTGCCAGACCGGCTGAAAAAGCGAAACCCTGGTATGAATATCGCAATATTTTTATGGATCAGGGACGTATTTATGCCGGGGCTGAATACTGGCAAAAACATGCTGATACATTAAAAATGGCCGAACAAACTTACGGTGTACCCGCAGAAATTATTCTGGCGATTTTAGGGGTTGAGACCCGTTTTGGTGGCAATGTTGGTAGCTACAGAGTTATTGATGCCTTGTCGACGTTAGCATTTCAATATCCGCCGCGCAGTAAATTCTTTCGCAGTGAGTTAAAGCACTTTTTAATTTTGACGCGTGAAGAGGCTATGCCACCACTGGAACCGATTGGTTCATATGCCGGTGCCATGGGCTTAGGGCAATTTATGCCGAGCAGCTATCGGGCCTATGCTGTAGATTTTGATGCTGATGGTCATCGCGATATTTGGACCAATCCGGTTGATGCTATCGGCAGTATTGCCAATTATTTACATGAGCATGGCTGGCGCGCCGGTGAAAGCATTGTGCATCCCACTACAACGACAAACGAGTCAGCAACCCAAGCGTTAATTAAGCGTGGTTTAAAGCCATCTGTTAGCCGCGCTGAAGCAAAAACAGCAGGACTTTCTTTAGACAAATTACCCGCTGATGCTGAAACCTTTAATGTGTTTAGCCTCACTCAACGCCATGGTGAAGAATTGTGGCTGGGACGCCAAAATTTTTATGCGATTACCCGTTATAATCATAGCCAGATGTACGCCATGGCTGTAGTTGAATTATCAGAGGCGATTCGCGCGCGATATGAGCGGATTCAATGAGATTTAGCTGGATTCAGCTGGCACTGGTGGGGTTTATCACTGCCTGGCTTGCTGGCTGCGGTGGGATTACTGAGGTGCAAGATAGTGCACCAGCAGCGCCGCCTCGAGCCGAACAAATGCGTGATGCAATTCCCAAAAATGAGCCACTCAGTAAATATGGCAACATGGCTAATTACGAGGTGTTTGGCAAAACGTATTACACGCTTGCCAGTAGTGAGGGTTATGTAGAACGCGGCATTGCTTCATGGTATGGCAATAAATTTCATGGCCGTCGGACGTCCAGTGGCGAGCTTTATGATATGTATAAGATGACGGCGGCGCACAAAACGCTTCCACTGCCATCGTATGCCGAAGTTACCAATCTTGATAATGGTCGCAAAGTGGTGGTGCGAATTAACGACCGCGGGCCTTTTCATGGTGATCGGCTGATTGATTTATCATATAGTGCCGCCACCAAATTAGGGATTACAGCCAAGGGCACCGGCCGTGTTGAAGTGCGGGCAATAAACCCTGATAAATATGCTGCACAACAAGCGAGCAATCAGCCACAACAAATTGCAACGCAAAAAAACACCCTTGAAAATGTTGCGATGTTTTTGCAAGTGGGCGCATTCAGTACCCTAAGCAGAGCTGAGCAGATTAAAAATCGTATTCAGCGGGCAATCAGCGAACGGGTTCACATCAATCCGTTTAATAGTCAGGGTAATGCTTTGTACCGGGTTCGGATCGGGCCGCTGGCCAGTGCCGAAGTCGGACAACGTATTGCAGACCGTTTATTAAGTCTGGGTATTCGTGATACCCAATTGATTACCGAACAACCCACCAACTGAGAGTTAGTATGATTAAATTGTTCAAAAACCTTCTTGCTTCGGCAGTCATTCTGACTGCCAGCACCACTAGTTTTGCCGGCGCTGTAGTACCAAAACCGGTCGCACCGAGCATCGCCGCAGAATCTTACATCCTAATGGATCATGACAGTGGCAAAGTGTTGGCTGAGAGTGAGGCGACAACCCGTTTGCCGCCGGCCAGTATTACCAAACTGATGACATCTTATGT
>DASSWO010000059.1:0-2511 GCA_035704795.1 Methylophaga sp.
CGGCCACAATGCTCATTAAAGCGCTGCATGGTGTCTGCTAAATTAAACTCTGCAGCCGCGCCGGTTTTAAAAAATTGGATGGCTTGCTGACGATGCTCAGCTGACATTCTAATTTTTTGGATGAACGCTTCAACATGCGTAATTTCATCCTGAGTGATGACACCATCTGCTTTTGCCAGCCAACCTTTTAACGTAAACAGCGTTTCCAGAAAAACCGTTTGCCGTTGTAAGGCGGTGCCCGGATTAAATCCCCCGGCACCCAGTTGACGATACCGATCCACCGCAGCGCCGGCAAAATACCCTAGCAGGGCACCAATAAATCCAAACACAATAAAGCCAAGGGCTATGCCAATCCATTTAAACATTATGATTTATGCTTCTTGAAACTGAAAAAAAGTAATAATCCACCCCAGATACCCAGCAGCCAACTGAGAACGGGCAGACCAGCGATCATGGACGGCGCGTAGCCATCCAGTCCCTTTAAAATCGCCGCGCCAATAATAAATGCTGAACCAGCAATCGCAGTTACGGTACGTGAACCGCTGTCCTGGATTTCCTGACGAATTTTTTGTAAATCCTGTGACGACAATTGCATTTGCAATTCGCCCTGATTGGCTTTGCGCGTTAATTCATAAAGCTGACGGGGCAGGGTAGGCAGGGTTTCGGCCCAGGTAGGCGCTTCCTGTTGCAGGGATTTTAACGCCGCCTGCCAGCCGAGTTTTTCCTGCATCCATTTTTCTAAAATCGGTTTGGCGGTCTGCCACAGATCCAGATCCGGATATAACTGCCGGCCCAGGCCTTCAATATTGAGCAGGGTTTTTTGCAGTAACACCAACTGTGGCTGGATTTGCATATTAAAACGACGGGCAGTTTGAAACAGCCGCAGCAATAACTGGCCAAAAGAGATTTCTTTTAATGGCCGGGCAAAAATTGGTTCGCAAACGCTACGAATCGCTGACTCAAATTCATCCAGTCGGGTATCGGTAGGTACCCACCCGGATTGCACATGTAATTCTGCAACACGGCGATAATCGTGATTAAAAAACGCCAGAAAGTTTTCGGCAAGATAACGCTGATCATCGGGTGCAAGCGTACCCATAATGCCAAAATCAATAGCAATATAACGTGGGTTGGCTGGATCACTGACGTCAACCAGAATATTACCGGGATGCATATCAGCATGGAAAAAACTGTCTTTAAATACCTGCGTGAAAAAGATCTCGACACCAATGGCCGCCAGCCGCTCAAAATCCACCTTATTAGCAGACAGTGCCTGCATATCACTGATCGGCACACCAAACACCCGTTCCTGCACCAGAATATTTGGCCGGCTTAAATTCCAATAAACTTCGGGCACATACAATAAGCGGGCATCGGGGAAATTACGTTTGAGTTGTGACGCTGATGCCGCTTCACGCAGCATATCCAGTTCATCAAAAAGGTTCTTTTCCATTTCGGCGACAACTTCACGCGGACGCAGCCGTTTACCTTCTGACCAATACCGTTCTGCAAGGCCTGCCATGGTGTAGAGCAAATCGACATCACGGCGAATGACTTTTTCAATACCGGGACGTACCAATTTGATGATGACTTGTTTGCCATCGATCAAAGTTGCTGCATGCACCTGGGCAATAGAAGCCGAGGCCAATGGATCGGTTTCGATATTGGCAAATAATTTATCAATTTGATCATCTGGGTACGCCGCCCGAATCAATGCTAATGCTTGTTCGCTCGGGAAAGGCGCGACCCGATCTTGTAATTTCGCCAATTCATCGGCGATATCATCGGGCAGTAAATCTCGACGGGTGGAGAGAATCTGACCGAATTTAACAAAAATCGGTCCTAAATCTTCTAATGCCAGCCTTAGCCTTTCGCCACGTGGTTGATGACTGGCTTTTCGCCAGCGATAGGGCGACAACCAGCTGATAAAACGCAGCGGCCGAAACATATGAATGGCCAGAATAAATTCATCAAGGCGATGACGGGCAAACACCCGGTTGATTTGCACCAGTCTGCTGAATTGGCCGAATTTCATGATTTATCCTGCGGGTGTTTTTTTTGCAGCCGTTGAATACGCGCTTCCAAGCGGTCAACGGAGGCCTGCAAACTATCGACGTCTTGCATAAAGCGGTTGGTTTCAGCTTTATCGGGCAACAGACGGCTTTCTTCGCGAAGATATTCGGCCAAAGATTGCTGGAAGCTGTCGGCACTATCATTGAGCCAGCTAAATCCCTGTCGGAGGCTCTGGGCAATTGGGTAGGCCAGTGTATCGCCAGTGACTTTGGCTAATTGCGCTTCCCAGTCAAAATCAAAACCATTGAGCCAATCCTGCAATTGCTTGGCAAATTGCACATCGCCCAGAATTTTGATGTGTGCTGAGAACAGATTATCCGGATTGCGGGCGACTTTAATCAGCGCGACGCTGTCAGCAGCTATCATTAAATCGGCAGTTTTATCACGGCCATCAGCCAGTTTTAATGAGGTATTTTCAAACTGAATAAACACCGATAG
>DASSWO010000114.1:0-2239 GCA_035704795.1 Methylophaga sp.
ATGTTCGACTGCGGCATAAACTTCACCTTCCGGCACACAATAGCCTTCGGTAAATAATTTAAAGTGATGAATTAACGCTTCCATATCGTCTTTCATATCCACCCGGCTGGGCGGCACAATTTTGGTGTTGTCGGCCATCACAGGGCCCGGGTTGACACGCAACCAGTCAATACATTGCTGCATGATTTTTGCTGACTGACGCATTTCTTCAATACGTACTAAATAACGATCGTAGCAATCCCCTTCTTTGCCGACCGGAATGGCAAAATCCAAACGATCATAGACTTCATAAGGCTGTTTCTTACGCAAATCCCATTCGACGCCGCTACCACGGAGCATTGGGCCAGTAAAACCCAACTGCAAAGCACGCTCGGGAGAGACCACGCCAATACCAACGGTACGTTGTTTCCAGATTCTGTTATCGGTCAGCAGCGTTTCGTATTCATCAACACATTTTGGGAATCGTTTTACAAAATCTTCAATAAAATCCAGCATACTGCCACGGCGATTGGCATTTTTGGCATCGACTTCCTTCTGACTATGCCATTTTGATGCCTGATACTGCGGCATACGATCCGGCAGATCCCGATAAACGCCACCCGGCCGGTAATAAGTTGCATGTAACCGCGCACCAGACACCGCTTCGTAGCAGTCCATCAAATCTTCGCGTTCACGAAAGCAATACAAGAATACCGTCATGGCGCCAATATCAAGACCATGGGCACCCAGCCACATCAGGTGATTGAGGATCCGCGTCATTTCATCGAATAACACCCGGATATATTGGGCGCGGATCGGCGCTTCAATACCGAGCAGTTTTTCGATAGCCATAACATAAGCATGCTCGTTACACATCATCGACACGTAATCGAGCCGATCCATATAGCCGATACTCTGGTTATAAGGTTTGGATTCCGCCAGTTTTTCGGTGCCGCGATGCAATAAGCCAATATGCGGATCAGCGCGCTCAATGACTTCGCCGTCCATTTCCAGAATCAGCCTTAATACACCATGCGCCGCCGGATGCTGCGGACCGAAGTTTAATGTGTAATTCTTAATCTCCGCCATTTTAAAAATGCCCTGTTTTGTCCCAGGCGGCGTTGTGCTGCGACTGCCGTTGCTCATGGGCCATTAAGCACACTCCGCGACAGTTTCCCGCACACCTTGTCTGAAACAAAAAATGTCGATTTTTGTTTTCCATAGATCTATTTTTCGTCCATCCGATAGCGGTTATCGTCTCGAATAACGCGGGGCACCAGCGTGCGCGGCTCAATGCTGACCGGTTCATAAATGACCCGTTTTTGGGTTTCGTCATAGCGCATTTCGACATTACCAATAAGCGGGAAATCTTTACGAAACGGATGACCGACAAATCCATAATCGGTCAGGATACGTCTTAAATCGTTATGACCACGGAATAAAATACCAAATAAATCAAAGGCTTCACGTTCATACCAATCGGCGCAGGCCCAAATACCTGTCACCGAATCAATCATCGCGTCTTCAGCGGTGAGATGCACTTTTAAACGCAGTCGATGATTATTAGCAACTGACAATAAGTGATAAACCACAGCAAACCGATAACCCTCGACCTCGGTCTGTTGGTGATCCTGAGGTTCACGAGCCCGGCTGAAACCATGCTCAGAAGCTTGTTTGGTTTCCCAGCCGCTATCGCCATAAGCTGAGTAATCCACACCACACAAATCCATCAACTGGCTGAAACCGAAGTCATCACGTAGTGCCTGACAAACTTTCAGTAAATGTTCGGTATCGATATACAAGGTAATTTCGCCGCACGCATAACCACAATCAATAAGCGCGTCTTGAAAGTGCTGTTGCAGCTGTTGTTTAAGCGCTTGGGTCATTTTTTAAGCCTGTTGCTGCCGGGCAATGGTATCAGTACGCTGTATTTTCTTTTGCAGCTGAATAATGCCGTATAACAATGCTTCAGCGGTAGGCGGGCAACCGGGTACATAAATATCGACCGGCACAATGCGATCGCAGCCGCGCACCACTGAATAAGAATAATGATAATAGCCACCGCCATTAGCACAGGAGCCCATAGAAATAACCCAGCGGGGCTCAGACATCTGGTCATACACTTTACGCAGTGCCGGTGCCATTTTATTCACTAAAGTGCCTGCAACAATCATCACATCTGATTGCCGTGGACTGGGTCGAAACACAATGCCAAATCGGTCGAGGTCATAACGCGCTGCGCCGGCATGCATCATTTCCA
>DASSWO010000073.1:0-5409 GCA_035704795.1 Methylophaga sp.
TGGACCTCTGAAATAATACCCACTTCATATTTCGAGCTTCAGGCGTTTATGCCGGAACGACGCATTAAACACCCACTATTAACTGTTTTTATTGAAGGCGATGGATTGGCCTGGATTTCAAGAGCACAACCCTCCAGTAACCCGACCCCGCTTGACCCGGTTTCACTGAAGTTGGCTTTAGCCTACAAGCATGATCATGCTGTGGCTTATCTTGGGTGCCCCTGTCAATTTACTCAGTACGATGCTCGCTGCACACAAAAATACTGGACGTCCCATAGGTTCTCAGAAGAAGTTATTGCGTCAACAAGTGAAGCTATCTCGGTGATTAAAAA
The DNA here is from genome assembly GCA_035704795.1 of Methylophaga sp. Lineage (GTDB taxonomy): Bacteria > Pseudomonadota > Gammaproteobacteria > Nitrosococcales > Methylophagaceae > Methylophaga. Next base: position 333 of record DASSWO010000073.1, read on the forward strand.
TTTGATGGGAGCATCTGATGTTCAGCTGTATGGCTATTCAGGCGGCGGTGCGGCGTTCACAACTACTGGCATTAAACCTTCTGCTACGCTGGTAAACGCGGGGGTGGGCTATGTCACTAACACCGGGGGAGGTTTGGAAATTACCGCCCACTATGATTTAGAAGTTCGTTCTGGTTTTACTACGTAAACGGCAAGTGTGAATACACGCGGGGCGTTTTAGGAGACAGCTAAACTGTTGAAATCATAAAACTCAGCATCGCTGGGTTTTATGCATAAGTGCTAGGTTTGTTTTGACTTTTATCTCAAACTTCCGCCCACTGATTGAACCAGTAACAGATATGTGGGAAAACCAATGGACCCCCTCAATTTATTGGAAATCACATCAATGTCATGGTCATAAATTTGGGGTAAAGGTCAGTGGTGAAACGTTTTGTTAAGAAAATAGAGAATATTGCCATTTGGGTAGCTGACAATGTAATAGGTAAAGCGCTACTTTACCAGATTATCTACTCTATTCTATATGGAGATGATTATTCAGAGCCCCTAAAGCTAGCCATAGTAGAAGCCATTCAGAGCGCCGAGCAATAAAAAATAATGATTTGTACTGCAGTTCAACAGATGCAACGTACACGCTAACAGTAACCACTTGATACATAATCACTGTCATAAAAGACTGGTGGTCAAATACTTACACCTGACTATTTTGCTAGGAGATTAAGTGTCACGGTAGTAGTTTTAAGTTGCGTGACAGATTTTGACTAGCGTTCAAAAAAGTGAAAATGGCGCGCCTGACAGGAATTGAACCTGTGACCCTCGGTTTCGGAAACCGATACTCTATCCAACTGAGCTACAGGCGCGTGATGGGAAGGTGACAAAACAGCCGTCACGTCAAGGCGTTGCATTATACGTATTAGCAACCCGCCCGGCTAGGGCGGGTCGATAATTTATCTGCCATGTCAGCCGCGAATCAGATCGGCTGCGGGGCAATCTTTTCCAGTTTCCAGATTTCCAGATTATATTCATCCATAGTCCGATCGGTAGAGAACTTACCGCTGTGAGCCGAATTGAGAATGCTCATTTGCGCCCAGCGGGCTTTATCTTGATAAGCAAGTCCGGCCTGATACTGAGCATCCACAAAACTGCGGAAGTCAGCAACGGTCATCCAGGGGTCATGTGAACTGGTGAATGCATTGATGAGGTTATCAAAACAACCCGGCTCAAACTGATTAAAGTGACCGCCACGTAATAAATCCACCACCCGTTTCAGATCCGGATCATTATTGATAATCGCCTGCGGATTGTAATGCTTACGCATAACATCGACTTCTTGCTCATCGAGGCCAAACAAGAAGAAGTTATCATCACCAACTTCTTCACGGATTTCGATATTAGCGCCGTCCAATGTGCCAATGGTAATGGCGCCATTCATCATAAATTTCATATTACCGGTGCCGGAAGCTTCCTTACCTGCGGTAGAAATTTGTTCAGATAAATCTGCGGCCGGGCAAATGACTTCCATCGCCGAGACCTGATAATTGGGTAAAAATACCACTTTTAGCCAATCACCAACGTTCGGATCATTGTTAATGACGTTGGCAACATTATTGATGAGTTTGATGATCTGCTTGGCCATAACATAACCAGGTGCTGCTTTTCCACCGAATAACACACAGCGTTTAACCATGCCTTCGGTTTGACCAGTTTTAATCTGTTCATAGAGATGAATCACATGCAGCACATTCAGCAACTGACGTTTGTATTCGTGGATACGTTTCACCTGAATATCAAACATGGCATCGGGGTTAAACGTAACACCGCAGCGCTGTTGGACCAGGTCAGCCAGCTTTTGCTTATTAACGCGTTTGGCTGTCATCCATTGGGTTTGAAATGCTGGATCCGTCGCCAGTGGTGCCAATTTTTTCAACTGCGATAAATCCGTAATCCAATCATCGCCGATTTTGGCTGTGATCAGCTCACTAAGTGCCGGATTACACCAGGCCATCCAGCGACGCTGGGTGACACCATTGGTTTTGTTATTAAATTTTTGTGGCCACAGCGCAAAGAAATCTTTAAATAAACCTTTCTTCAAAAGCTCGGAATGCAACGCGGCAACGCCGTTGACTGAGAAACTGCCAACGATCGCCAAATGCGCCATACGCACTTGTTGTTGCGGACCTTCTTCGATAATGGACAAACGTCCCAAACGTTCACGATCGCCAGGCCAGTGATTGGCGACTTCCCGTAAAAAACGGGCATTGATTTCGTAAATAATTTCTAGAATTCGTGGCAACAGACGACCAAATAAATTCACTGGCCAGCGCTCCAGCGCTTCGGGCAACAACGTATGGTTGGTGTAAGCCATGGTTTTGCTGGTAATGTCCCAGGCCGCTTCCCAACTAAGACCATGTTCGTCAATCAGCAAGCGCATCAGCTCGGCCACAGCAACGGTCGGGTGGGTATCGTTTAATTGGAAACAGTTTTTGTCGGCAAAATCGCTGAAGTCATCACCGTGATTACTTACCCAGTAATCGAGAATATCCTGCAGACTGGCTGAGGCCAGGAAATATTGCTGGCGCAGGCGCAGTTCCTTACCGTTTTCGCTGGCATCATTGGGGTATAACACCATGCTGATATTTTCCGCCTCATTTTTGGCGGCAACGGCATCGGTATACGAGCCGGCATTAAAGTCTTCCAGGTTAAATTCATCGGTCGCAGCCGCTTTCCATAGGCGCAGTTTGTTGACGGTACCATTGCGATAGCCCGGGATTGGCAGATCATAAGGTACTGCCAATACATCATTGGTATTAACCCACTGCACTTCCATCCAGCCGCTGGCGTTACGATGAAATTCAGTATGACCGCCAAATTTCACCCGTTGTGTAAATTCGGGTCGTTCTAATTCCCATGGGTTACCGTCACGCAGCCAGTGATCAGGCATTTCCTGCTGATAGCCATTTTCAATGCGTTGCTGAAACATGCCGTATTCATAGCGCAGTCCATAGCCAGTCACCGGTAATTGCAAGGTGGCGCAACTATCAATAAAACAAGCAGCTAAGCGACCCAGACCGCCATTACCTAAACCGGCGTCATGTTCCATTTCGGTCAGTTCTTCAAAATTCAGACCCAGATCAATCAACGCTTTTTTTAGTTCATCTTCAATGCCCAGATTCAGCGCGGCATTACCCATCGCCCGGCCCATTAAAAATTCCATCGACAGATAATAAGCCTGTTTGCAATGGCTTTCGGCGTAGGTATGTTTGGTGTGTTTCATGCGCTCAAACAGCCGATCCCTGAGGGTCAACGCCAATGCAGAATACAAATAATGTCCGGAAGCAGAGCCTTTATCCTGCGCCAGGTGAATACCGTAGTAACGCTTAATGTCTTCAGCCAAGGCGTCGATATTCATGTCAAGCGTCGGCGCCTCGTAGAGCGCGGCAACAGGTGTCGCGGTCGAAGTATAGCGTGGGGTCATAAATGATCCTTAAATGGCGTTTTACAGGAATTTCAAGGTTTTGGTGACGGGCGGTAAAAGCCATCACGGTTTGGCATCGTTACCAGAGGCAGATTATCTTGCGACATTGCCGTTTCGGGTTCGATTATAGCATCCTGGCTCAGGATATACGCTGTCAAAGCATAGACTTCATCTGCAGTGAGTGAATAGGGGGCCTGGGGCGGCATGCTGCGGCGAATATAATCAAATAATGTCGTTGCATACGGCCAGTAGCTGTTAACCGTTTTTTCCGGATATTCGTCGGTCAGCGTGCCGACTTCACCGGTTAATGCTAACGCGCTGCCGCCGATTCCTGCCGGACCATGACAGGCAGCACATTGTGCGGCAAAAATTTGTGCGCCCTGGCTCGCATTGCCTTTGCCGTGGGGTAAATTGCTGCCATCAGGCAGAATTGTCAAATGCCATTGGGATTGCTGAGCAATCGTATTGGCTGGCTGCCCGAGGTTAGGAGACTGTGCTTTACTAATGCCAATCAGGCCGAGCAGGAATAAAGGCAGCAACCGTCTATACATACACATGGCTGACTGCTCCATCTTCGCTGACTTCCCAACTGATAATGGCATTGAAATGGTAAAAACCATGTTTGCCGCGCTCAGCCAATAATGTTTCGCGATCGGGTTGCACATAGCCGGTTTCATCGGTAGCCCGACTTTGTAGCACAGCGTATTGACCTTGCCATTGCCAGGGCAGGGAAAAGCGGCTGAAGGCCTTGGATAAAACCGGTTGTTGTAACTCGGCTTCTACCCAACTTTCACCGCCATCGGCAGAAACTTCGACTTTAATGATTTTACCGCGTCCAGACCAGGCGAGGCCTGTTAACTGATAAATGCCGGGATTATCTGGCAAAGTCATGCCCACTGAGGGTGACGTAATAATGGATTTGGCTTGCATTTCGAAACTGAATTGCCGGGCACGACCATCTGGCATTAGATCAGTGTAAGCCGCGGTTTCATCTCGGGTCATCGCAGGCATGTCGACAAATTGCAGTTGCCGCAACCATTTGACGTGAGTAATGCCTTCCCAGCCGGGCAAAATCAGTCGCAGCGGATAGCCATTTTCGGGTCTGAGCCGTTCCCCGTTTTGATAAAGGGCCAGCAGTGTATCATCCAATAATTTTTCGACGGGCAAGCTGATATTCAAACTGGCGCCATCAGCCGCTTCGGCGATCGCCCATTTAGCCTCAGGTTTCAGACCAGCTTCTTTCAGCAAAATTTTTAAAGGAATGCCTGTCCACTCTGCATTAGATGCTAGTCCATGGGTATAACCCGCTTGCGATTGAATCGGCACGCTGCGCCAGCCAGCATTGCTGTTACCACCACATTCAATAAAGCAAATCCGCGATTGCATCGGATAACGTTTTAACGCCGCCATACTGAATGTTAAAGGCTGCTCGACCATTCCATGGATTAGTAACTGATGCGTGGCAGGATCAATTTGCGGTACACCATTGTGATGCCGTTCAAAATGCAATCCATTGGGGGTAATTGTGCCTTGCAATTCATGTAGCGGTGTCCAGGAAACCCCATTGCCAGGTATATCTGGATTGGCTGCTATCCAACGGATAAC
>DASSWO010000173.1:0-15311 GCA_035704795.1 Methylophaga sp.
ATCACAGCACATTTTAATGTATCAAGGCTGGTCTAACCGGCCAGCCATTTGTCAAAAACAATAACAACTCACAGGACTTTAGCTTTTACATGCGTACTTCCAAGCTGCTTATTTCGACCTTAAAAGAAACCCCGGCGGATGCCGAAATTGTCAGTCATCAGTTGATGCTGCGTGCCGGATTAATCCGCCGGCTGGCTTCCGGGCTCTACACCTGGCTGCCGATGGGACTGCGCGTGTTACGCAAAACTGAAGCCATTGTCCGTGATGAAATGGATAAAGCCGGTGCCCAGGAGGTCTTAATGCCATCCATACAACCAGCGGAGCTATGGCAAGAAAGCCAGCGCTGGGAAAAATATGGTCCCGAATTACTGCGCGTCACCGATCGCCATCAGCGTGAATTTTGTTATGGCCCAACCCATGAAGAAGTGATTACCGACTTGGTGCGGCAGGAAATTCGTAGCTATAAACAATTGCCAGTTAATTTTTATCAGATCCAAACCAAATTCCGTGATGAAATCCGGCCGCGATTTGGTTTGATGCGTGCCCGCGAATTTTTGATGAAAGATGCCTATTCTTTCCATTTGGATCAGGCCTCTTTGCAAGAAACCTATGAACAAATGCATGCGGCTTACTGCAATATTTTTAACCGTATTGGTCTGAATTTCCGCCCGGTACAAGCTGACACTGGCAGCATCGGCGGTAATGCCTCACATGAATTTCATGTTTTGGCGAGCTCTGGTGAAGATGCTATTGCCTTTAGCAACGGCAGTGACTATGCCGCCAATGTTGAATTGGCTGAAGCCGTTAAACCAACGCAAGCTCGCCCTGCCCCTGCAGCAACGATGCAAACAGTCGATACGCCGCAAAAACACAGCATTGAAGATGTCAGTGCTTTTTTGAAAGTACCAGCTAGTCAGTGTCTGAAAACCTTATTAGTCGAAGGCGCTGAGAAAAACAGCGTCGTCGCTTTAGTACTGCGCGGTGATCATGAGCTCAATGTCATTAAAGCTGAAAAACATCCATTGGTGGCAGCACCATTAACCTTTGCTACGCCTGAACAAGTGCTTACTGCCTGCGGTGCCAATATTGGTTCAGTTGGCCCGGTAGGTTTAACGATTCCGGTGATTGTTGATCATAGTGCAGCGCAAACCGCTAATTTTGTTTGCGGTGCTAACCAGGATGAAAAACATCTGATCGGCGTTAACTGGGGACGCGATTTACCGGAACCGGATTCTGTTGATATTCGCAATGTGGTGGCAGGTGATCCGAGCCCCGATGGCAATGGCACTTTGGAAATTGCCCGTGGTATCGAAGTCGGTCATATTTTTCAGCTCGGCGAAAACTACAGCAAAAAAATGAATGCTGTGGTGCTCAGTGAAACCGGTCAGTCAAAAGTCATCACCATGGGCTGTTATGGCATTGGGGTGTCACGTGTCGTTGCTGCGGCAATTGAGCAGCACAATGATGACAATGGCATCGTCTGGCCACAGGCGATTGCCCCGTTTGAAGTGGTGCTGGTGCCGGTCAACGCTCATAAATCGCAGCGGGTTCGTGACAAAGCCGAAGAAATTTACCAGCAATTACTGGCGGCTGGCGTCGATATATTAATTGATGATCGCGGTCTGCGCCCGGGTGTGGCGTTTGCCGACTGGGATTTGATTGGTATTCCGCATCGGTTAATTCTCGGCGAGCGTGGTTTGGATAATGGCGTTATTGAATATAAACATCGCGGCACCGGCGACAGCGATGAATTCAAACTTGAAGACACACTGCAAGCTATTCAGGCAAGGCTGAAAGCATAAGCATGACGATCATTCGCGAACAGGATCTGATTGATAGCGTCTTTGCGGCATTGCAGTTTATTGCCAACTATCATCCCAAAGATTTTATCGACGCGATGTATGCCGCTTATCAGCGTGAACAATCACCGGCGGCCAAAGATGCCATCGCCCAGATTCTGGTCAATTCGCGGATGTGCGCTGAAAACCAGCGACCGATTTGCCAGGACACCGGCATCGTCAATGTTTTTGTCAAAGTGGGTATGCAAGTGCAATGGGATAGCAACCGCCCGCTTGCTGACATTATCAACGATGGGGTACGTCGTGCTTATCTGCATCCAGATAATGTGCTGCGTGCCTCGATTGTTGCCGACCCTATCGGCAGTCGCAAAAACACTGGTGATAACACCCCAGCTGTGGTTAATGTCGAATTGATTGCCGGTGACAAAGTAGAAATCGATATCGCTGCCAAAGGTGGTGGCAGCGAGAATAAAGCCACTTTCACCATTCTTAATCCCAGTGACAGTTTAGTCGACTGGGTACTGGATACCGTGCCCAAAATGGGTGCTGGCTGGTGTCCACCGGGCATGCTCGGCATCGGTATTGGCGGCACCGCTGAAAAAGCCATGCTGATGGCTAAACAAAGCCTGATGGAAGAAATTGATATTCAGGGTTTAATCGATCGTGGCCCGCAAACTGCAGCTGAAAAACTGCGTGTTGAGCTCTACGACAAGATCAATAAACTCGGGATTGGTGCCCAGGGGTTGGGCGGCATGACCACGGTGCTGGATATCAAAGTAAATGAGTTTCCAACCCACGCGGCCTCCTTACCAGTCGCCATGATCCCCAATTGCGCTGCCACCCGTCATCTGCACTTTGTATTGGATGGCAATGGTCCTGCCGAATTTACGCCGCCCTCATTAAATGACTGGCCAGACATTACCTGGCAGGCGGCTGAAAACACCCGGCATATTAATCTTGATACGGTGACCGCCGATGATATTCAGCAATGGCAACCGGGTGATACATTATTGCTGACCGGACATTTGCTGACCGGCCGGGATGCCGCTCATAAAAAAATTGCTGATTTAATCGCTAATGGCGAACCGCTGCCGGAGGGCCTCGATTTTCATAACCGTTTTGTTTATTACGTTGGCCCTGTCGATCCGGTGCGTAATGAAATTGTCGGCCCGGCCGGCCCCACCACGGCGACACGTATGGATAAATTTACCGAAACCATGCTCGCCAAAACCGGCCTGCTGGGTATGATAGGCAAAGCTGAACGTGGTGAAGACACCGTTGAACTGATTAAACAATACCAGTCGGTGTATTTGATTGCTGTCGGCGGTGCAGCTTATCTGGTATCTAAAGCGATAAAGTCTTCAAGGCTGGTGGCGTTTGAAGAACTGGGTATGGAAGCGGTTCGCGAGTTTTATGTTGAAAATATGCCGGTCACTGTGGCCGTTGATAGTCAGGGCCAGTCGGTACATCAAACCGGCCCCAAAGAATGGCAGCAACGCATCGCCGGCATTCCGGTAAAAGTGGTTAATTAAATAAAGGGAAACATTATGGGCATTGCTGTAAGTCTGCATTTACTGGCCAGCGTTATTTGGGTGGGTGGCCTGTTTTTCGCCTTTATGTTTTTGCGCCCTGCCGCTGCCACCATGTTGTCGCCTGAACAGCGTTTACCGCTTTGGCTAAATGTTTTCGGCCGTTTTTTTCCATGGATTTGGGCCAGCATTATCACTCTCATCATGACCGGCACAGTGATGATTATCATGCTCGGTGGCTTTGGTGGCATTGATGGCGTTGGCCCACATGTGCACGTCATGTTGTTACTGGGTATTTTTATGGTGCTACTGTTTATGCATGTGTTTTTTAATCCTTATCGCAAATTGAAATGGGCCGTTGCTGAACACGACTGGATCGCCGCTGCCGATGCCCTGGACAAAATTCGTAAATTTGTCCGTGCCAATTTGGTCCTGGGTCTTATCGTCATTGTAATTGGCAGCAGTGGCCGCTACTGGTAACGCTTTATGCGTGGGCTGATTCTATTATTAACGGCCATCTTTAGCACTCACCTGCTGGCCGACCCGATCCGCCAAGTTATCAATGATGATGGCTCGGTAGAATTTACCAATGCCGATGTGCCGACCAGAAAAACCACGCACACCAGCCGGCAAACCATTATTTATAAATCTATCAACAATGGCGGTAACGGCGTGGTGTTTTCAGATCAAAAACCGCTGGCCGGTGAGTTTGAAGTGCTGCGCTACGACTGTTACGCCTGTAATCCTGATTCACCGATTAACTGGTATTCAATTGCACTTAATACGCATGCCTACCGCGACGAAGTCAAACAACTGGCCACTGAGTATCAAATTGATCCCGCTTTGGTCCGGGCAATAATGCATGCCGAATCGGCTTTTAAGGTCAATGCACTTTCCAATAAAGGCGCGCAGGGTTTAATGCAACTTATGCCCGGTACAGCACGCGATATGGGTGTTAAAAATGCCTTTGATGCCCGACAAAATATCGAAGGTGGCGTTAAATATCTGGCTTGGTTACTGCAAATCTTTAATGGCGATACTAAACTGGCCATCGCGGCTTATAACGCCGGCCCCGGCGCCGTTAAACGCTATAACGGAATCCCTCCCTATGCCGAAACCGAAGTGTATGTCGAACGGGTCGGTATTCTTCATCAGCGTTACCAAACCGCTAGCTAGAATCTGAGGCCCGAATTTACTTCACGGGAACTTCATCTTTACGGCCGATAATATCCTTGTTAAAAAATGAAATATGTCATCAGCTTGGTTATATGAATAATTGCCAAGCTTAAATTGACGCATAAGGCTTTTGAGGACGCAAATGCATATCCGTAAATTTTTTGTTGGATTAAGTCTGGTATTCAGTAGTGGTCTGGCCTTAGCGGATATGACCTTTCTGGTAAAGGACCAACACGGCAAAGTCCTGCCAGATGTTGTTTTGGAAGTTGTCAGCGAGCCAATTCAGCCGGGGCCCAATAACGATTTGGGCATCATGGATCAAATCGATAAAGCCTTTGTACCCGAATTAGTCATTGTACAAAAAGGACAATTAGTCGATTTTCCCAATAGCGATAACATTCGCCACCATGTTTATTCTTTTTCACCGGCAAAAACGTTCGAATTAAAGCTCTATGCCGACCGGCCAAAAAAACCGGTGCTATTTGACCAGCATGGTGTCGTCGTACTGGGCTGTAATATTCATGATTCGATGGTGGGTTATATCTACGTTGCAGCTGATAAGCGCACTGCCCGAACTAATCAACAAGGTATTGCTCAGTTGCCGGTCACGTCTGAAAATAGTCAAATCAGTGTCTGGCATTCCAATCAAAGTGAGGGCCCAGAACATCTGGAAATTTATACCATAAGCGCGCTCGAACAAAGCGCCGACAAACATTATTATATTGTGACACTGGACGTCACGCCACCACCGGCCCGTGATACTTTTGAAGACACTTTCCGTGCGAATTTTTAACAATAGTTTGCGTCAACAAATTGTTCTGCTTCTGGTTTTACTTGTTTTACTAACTACAATTGCGATCCAGGTTACCTCCTGGTGGTCTGCCAGAAACTTCAATAATCAACAAATTAATCAGCAGATTCAGAACGCGATAAACATTCTGACGGAATACTCGCAGGCCCGTGAAGAATTGCTGATAACGGCTGCGCGGGTATTGACCGCCGATTTTGGTTTTAAAAATGCGGTGGCCACAGCGGATGAAGAAACCTTAAAGAGCATGTTACAAAATCATGGTGAGCGAATTAACGCTGACTTGATGATGCTAACCAATTTAGAAGGCGAACTGATAGCAGACTCCAGTGAATTAGGTGCGCCCACACAGTTTCTGAATCAACTGCAAATTTCTCTGCAATCAACCCCTAATCGCGCCCAACTGGCCGTGGTTAATGGCAAGTTATATCAGCTGATTTTACAGCCGGTGTTGGCGCCAAGAGCCATTGCCTACACGTTGATTGGTTTTGAAATGGATCAGCAGATCCTCGAAAAACTGACCAATTTGACGATGATGGACTTAAGCTTCATGTCAGCCGACCAGGTGTTGTTAACCAGCCTTGATATGATGGCTTCACAAGATGCTTCTATAGACGCATTGGCTGAACATTCGTCAGATTGGTTTATCTGGTCGCGGCCAGCTTTTATCAATACTGAACTACGTCCTCTCACGCCGCAATATGACCCGGTTACGGTGATATTGACAGCTGACTTGCGGCCAATTTACAAAGAATATGACAATTTGGCGTTGAAAATCATCGCGGTTGCCAGCTTTATTATGCTATGCGCCGTACTGAGCGGACTATTTTTTGCCGGTCGTATTGCCCGGCCGATTTCCAGACTGGTTGGTGTTGCGCAAAGATTCTCACGGGGTGACTATCAGCAGGATATTCAAATTGGCAAAAGCAGCTCAGAAATAAAGTCTTTGTCCAATGCTCTGGAAACCATGGGCCAGGATATTCAAACCCGGGAAAACCAAATCACTTTTCAGGCTGAACATGATGGTCTGACCGGCTTACTGAATGCGCCCAAACTCCGCAATACGCTGGAAAATGCCCTGCCGGAAATGGGCAAATCGCTGCAAATTGCTTTTTATATCGATAATTTCCGGCAAATTAACGATCAACTGGGGCCTGAGTTTGCTGACACCTGCCTGCAAATTATTGCCCAGCGCCTGAACAATATTAGTTATCCCTACCAACAATTTCATGGCCGCATGGATGGCATTGAGTTTATTTCGGTACTGCAATTAGATGACAGCCAGCGGCCCAATCAACTTACTGACAAAATTCTCGAACATCTTGAACGCCCATTAACCCACAAAGATATCGAGTTACAACTGCGGTTTTATTGTGGCATCACGCTGTATCCGGAACATGGTGATGATCAGCAGACGATTCTCCGGCGAACCCGTATCGCCGCAGATCATGCACGTAGCCATCGCAAACGCCTGCACTGTTATGAACCCGGTCAGGATGAGGCCCGCCTGGAACAACTGTCCATGATCGAAGCGCTCAACGCCGCATTGAAATTACAATCAAACGAGCTGTATTTACACTTTCAACCCAAAGTTAATATAGAAAACCATACCGTTACTGCCGTAGAAACGTTAATCCGCTGGCAACGACCGGGCAGCGGTCATGTCCGGCCGGATATTTTTATCGATCTGGCTGAGCAGGCCGGTTTGATTGTGTCTTTGACCCGCTGGGTGGTCAGTCAGGCAATGCGACAGTTAAAACGCTGGCATCATGCCGGTTTACCATTGCAGGCAGCGATTAATGTCTCTGCTGAAGATATTTGTCATCCGATGTTTTGCCAGATGATGGAACAAACATCGACCCTGGCTGGCATTGAGCCCCGATTTTGTATCATCGAAATTACTGAACGCGATATTATGTATGACGAGGCCGTTGGTCTGTTAACACTGAAATCGCTGAAAAAAATGGGTTTTCGGATTGCACTTGATGACTATGGTATCGGCCAGTCGACACTGGTCAAACTGAAGGATTTACCCATCGATGAACTGAAGCTCGATAAAGCTTTTATCATGACGCTGGATCAATCGGATAAAAATCAGAAGATCGTCCGTGCCACGATTAATATGGCCCATAGTCTGGGGATGAAAGTGGTTGCTGAAGGCGTAGAAAATGCCGCCTCGCTGCAATTGCTAAAAGAAATGGCCTGTGATGCAGTCCAAGGCTATCACGTGGCAAAACCGATGAGAGCGGCACAATTAGAAACCTGGCTGGAGAATAATGATGCGGCTTATCGTTTGCCTGCTCTCGCTGCTAATAACAAATAATGTCGGGGCTGCTGACGGTAAATTGTTGGCAACCCCCGGCATCTCACAAATAGAAGGTGCGGCAGGTGGCGGTTTTGTGCCGTGGGCGCAGCTAGCGGGCTACGGCAGCCGAGAAGAAATTGCCGGTAATATCTTTTGCAGTCGGGGTAACACCGATAATTACCACCTGAATGTTTGCGGGGCACAGATTGGTTTATATGATCGTGTTGAATTATCCCTGGCCCGTCAGCAATTTCATGTCGATGCGCTGGAGCTGAATATTGAACAGCGGGTGTTAGGCGCCAAAGTCCGTCTGTATGGCGATATTGTTTATAGTCGCTGGCCACAAGTCAGTATCGGTATTCAACATAAAGACTTGAATGATCCACTGGTTGCCAATTTATTAGGCGCCGATGATGACAGCGGTGTTGATGTCTATGTCGCTGCCAGTAAATTACATCTGGGCGCTATTGCTGGTTATAACTGGTTTTGGAATGTGACCGCCCGCTCCACAGAGGCCAATCAAATCGGCTTATTAGGATTTGGCAGTGCTGAGGGCGGTGCTCAACGTGAATGGCAGCTGGAAGCCTCGACAGCAATTTTATTAAACCGACATTTGGCGGTTGGTATCGAATACCGGCAAAAACCCGATAATCTGGGCCTTAAAGAAGATGACTGGCAAAATATCTTTATTGCCTGGTTTCCTAATAAATATATCAGTCTAACTGCCGCCTATCTGGATTTGGGGGATATCGCCGGCGCCAAATCGCAGCACGGCAGTTACTTTTCTGTAACGGGATATTTTTAATGCGCCTACTGATATTGTCTGCATTCATGCTGTTGAGCGCTTGTGCCAGCCAGCCAAAAACTACGCTTTATGAAGATTTAGGTGGTGCGCCGGGCATAGAAGCCATCGTCGAAAATTTTATTAAAGGTATTGCCAGCGATCCCGAGATTTTCCCCTACTTTGCCGACAGTCATGTCAGCCGTTTCCGGGAAAAGATCACCGAGCATTTTTGCCATATCAGCGATGGACCTTGTCAATATACCGGCGACAATATGGTCGATATTCATGTCGGTATGGATATAACTGAAAGTCACTTTAACCGGACGGTGGATTTACTGTATGTGGCCATGGAACAAGAAAATATTCCGCACCCCACACAAAATCGGTTAATTGCGCGTCTTGCACCGCTGCGTAAACAGATTATTTACCGTTAGCGCTGCTGCCGGTGGTTACGTGGGTAAAAATCACCTGATTGCGGCCATTTTCTTTCGCCCGGTATAACGCTGAATCAGCCGTTTCCAGGATCTTATCCAGCGTTGGGTGTGCCTCATCAGGCCATAAAATACAAACGCCAGTACTCATGGTCACTTGGATTAAATTTTGCTCGTAAGCAATCGGCGTAAAGGCGATAATTTGTCGTAAACGTTCAAATGCATTCGTTGCTTCATCCGGCAGCACTTCCATTGCAATAATGAATTCTTCACCACCAAACCGGCCGAAAATATCATATTCACGCATGGCATTTTTCAAGCGGTCAGTAAATTTTCGCAGTACGACATCACCGACCGAATGCCCATAGGTATCATTAATATTTTTAAAGTTATCGATATCACACAGTGCAATACAATAAATACTATCTGAACGAGCTACCCGGCTTAGCTCTTCACGGATCCGCTGCAAACTGGCATGACGATTTAAAATATGGGTCAATTGATCATAATTGGCCCGGTACACCAAATCTTTGTATAACGCTGATAAAGGATCAGCCAGACGCCATGCCAACATTGAACTGAGCCACCCCGCTAATAACAATATCACTGCCGCCATCAGTAAGGAGCGAATATGTAATTGTTGAAGTGCTTTTTCGAAACTGCTGATATCCGCCTGCAAATAGAGTTTTATCGGTGTTGTTTCATCGATATTAATCAAAGGAACAGCTTGTACCATTGACTTCTCAGCCATTAAAGCTGACACATCAAAATTATCGGCGGTACCTTCGCTGCCCAGCCATAATGCCGGCGTAGAACTGAAGATATGTTGACCATCATCAACGACAAAATGTAACGCCAGCCCCGTTTTTAATTGCAGGCTGCTCAGTAATTCAGGGGTGATTTGATAGCCAATCAGTGTGTAGCCAATGGTTCTGGGGGCTTTGACCGGTAAAACAAAACAACGAAACAACTGATCATCAAGCAAAAGAAAACGCCCCGCAGCATCAGGTAATTCCTCATTCAGCCATGTTTGCAAATCCAGCATGTCAGGTTTTGTCGGTAAATTGCTGGCTACAAAATTACCGTCGCGATCGGTAATCAGCAGCAGATCTGCCTGCATACGCAGGCTATGATTATGCAACATACTACGAATGGTGGGAGCATCACCACTTGCCACCGCCTGGCGAAAACCAAAATCCTTGGTAATCACTTCAGCCGAATTGAGCAAATTGGCTTCCCGGCTTTGCAGATATTGCTGCAAAAACTGTTCGGCTGTTGATACCTGTATGGCTAATTGCTGTTGATGATAATTGCGGATAAACCACCAATTACTGATTTGTACTGCTATGACTGTCAGCAGGACCAGCGCTAAACAAATCAGCATGATTCTGGTTTTAATGCGATTCATTTATTAGCCGAAAATCAGTGAGGGACGGGCAATTCATCATAGCCTCCTTTTTGCTCGTCAAGACTGATGATGTCAAGCAACTGACTCAAAATTTCGTTAGTCGATTGGTAAGTCTTTGTTTTTTTAAATTGAACTATGGTAAAGCCCAGACCTTCAAAGTCTGTCCGGCCGGAAAACCAAATAATTTATTTCCACCTGCGGCCACAGCAACAAACTGCCTGCCGTCAATTTGATAAGTAATAGGCGGTGCATTAACGCCGGCTTTGGTAGGTGCTGACCAGAGTTTTTCACCATTGTCGGCATCAAAGGCCATTAATTCGCCTTTGCCCTCACCGGTAAACACCAGCCCCCCTGCTGTACTTAATACACCACCAATTAATGGACTATCAGTCTGATGCTGCCAGACAATATCGCCGGTATCGATATTGATCGCTGTCAACAAGCCATAACTCTCTGATTTGTCTAAAGGCGCCATCGAAGAATAACGTAATGCCGGTTTACCATCTTTGGCTTCGCGTCTATGCAATTTGTATTCGACCGGCCAGTGGACAGCAGCAATATAAACCTGACGTTTTTTTTCGTCCAGCGCGACCGGTGACCAGTTCGCTCCCCCTAAAACACCCGGGTAGATAACATTTCCCGCTTCGGTGGGCAACGTGAACATATTATGCTGCGGCACAAACGCTTCGCTTTTATAGAGAAATTTGCCATTACGCCGGTCGTGTACATAAAACCAACCTGTTTTACCGGCTTGACCAATCACCGGTATTGGTTCGCCATTAATATTGATTTCAAACAATACCGGCGGACTGGCGACATCATAGCCCCAGCTATCGTGAGGAACTTGCTGATAATGCCAGCGATAGGCACCAGTTGCAGCATCAACAGCCACCAGAGAATTGGTATACAAATTATCACCGGGCCGGGAAGAGCCTTCCATTTGGGGTGAAGGATTACCCGTACCAAAATGCAAAATGCCAGTGTTTAAATCGATAACCGGAGTACTCCACGCTGAACCACCACCATATCGCCACGCATTCGGATAATCGTCCAAAGCCGCTTTTTCAGCCGCTATATCACGGGGCAACTCAACGCCATCCGCAGTAACCTTGGTGAAATCACCTTCCCAGTTATGGTGTTTAATGGTGTCAAACTGCCAGACTTGCTCTCCACTATCGATATCATAGGCTGCCAAAAAGCCCATGCGGCCATAATTACCGGCAATACCGACCACCGCACCAAGTGGTGAATCGGATTCCGGTAAATCCAGATGCAGGCCATAACCGACACCCGTAATACCGACAATCACTTTATCCTGATAAATTACCGGCGCCATATTGATACCGGCACCGGAAGCACCGGATGCCTCGCCAAACTCTTGGGTAATATCACTGGCATCTTCCTGTACGCCGCGGTTTTGGCCGACGACATTTTTGTCCCAGAGTTTTTTGCCGGTTTTGGCGTCAAGTGCAATCAGCCGGGCATCAATCGTTCCCATAAATACCTTACCGTCACCCAAGGCCACACCGCGATTGGCAGGGCCACAGCAAATCGGATAATCTTCAATCAAATCATGATCATAGCGCCATAACTCCTGTCCGGTAACGGCATCCAGCGCCACCACGTTATTAAAGGGCAATGACAAATACATCACGCCATCTTTTACCACCGGGGTAGCCTGAAAGGTCGTGTCATCACCCCCCTTATATTCCCAGACCGGCTCTAATGCCGAAACATTATCGGTATCAATTTGTAATGCCGGACTGTGTCGGTGATGAAATTCATCACCGCCATAAACTGGCCATTCAATATCACCAGCCGATACGGTTAATGGAAAAATAAAGGCCAACAGACCCAGCAAACGTTTCATGTTCATGCAGCTCTCTTAAGATCAGGCAGGTAAATCAGAAATCGTTTCAACGACGGCAGCGTATAAATCCCGTGTTGAAGCAAGGGCGGCATCCTGAACCTGTTGCGCCGGCAATAATTTGCCGTTGGCAGTCAGCAACGGTCTCGTTGCGGTGGTGCTGGCAACAATAGTTGGTTTGTAGCCAAGGTTAAACCCACCATGTGCCGTAGAGTTAACGCACATATGGGTCATAAAGCCTGCCAGCACGATATTTTCAACACCCAATGTTTTTAATCGCTCATCCAATGCGGTTTGCACAAATGCATTAGGAAAGTTTTTGGTAATGACGACTTCACCATCGATAGGCGCGACTTCATCTGAAATCTGTCCAATATCGGTCGTTAAATCATAAGGTGATCCCTCCCCGCCATCGTGACGGATATGAATCACCGGAATTTGCATATCCCGGGCTTTTTGCAGCAATTTTTTGGCTTCCACAATGGCCTGCTCAACGCCAGTCAGTTGCATTACACCGGTTCGATAAGTGTTCTGGCAATCGATCATTATCAATGCAGAATCAGCAAGTTTTGCAGGTGTATGGCCAAGCCCGACAATATCGCGCAAGCTGGTGGTGGTTTGGGTCATATCAACTCCTTATTTTTTAAAATCGCCAAGTATCGCTGTTAACCGGCAATATAATGAGCGGTAATAGCACGAAACAACGTTCAGTCCATACGGTGTTGAAAGCTAATGGCATAAGCACCGGGGCGTGCCAGTAAAATCGGATCTTCTGACGGGGCAATCCCTTCTGGTAACGCTAGCGGATTAAACATCGTGGCTTTTTCGAAAGCGGCGGCATTATCATGCATCGCCGTCAAACGTAATACACCCAACTCAACTATCGGTCGATCCTCAGGCCAAATCACCGTCGCATCATTCACTAAATCGTTAGGCTCGGCAATTTGCAATGATAAGCGCATCTCAACAGCAGAGCGCTGCAAACGAGACGGTAATTCCTGCATTAGATAATCTGGATTCTGTTGTTTGCCTTCAGCTTCCGTTAAATGGGGTTCGTCAATAATCGGACTCAGAATGTAACGGCCATAAACAGATTCACCATCGGCATTGGTAAATTCAAAAGCGTTAATGCCGTGATAGCTTAACGAGGCAAAGCTTGATGGGTATGGTTTGGGGTAATTAACAAAAGCTTTAGCTGAAGGATTGTTGCTGAGGAAAGTTTCAATCGGTTTCGGTGAGGCTTCACTGCTAGCTGAATCACGCACCGCGGTCAGCATTTCTAAAAATTTTTCAGGTGTTGCCACCGGGAAAAGTGGCACCGAACTGAGCACCAAATCATGGTTCAAATCATCTTCTAAATGGAAGCGAACGGCCATACCTTTGACCAACGCTTTCGGATTATTATCGGCAATATCCGGAAACCCTGTTGAATTTGAAAATCGAACGGTTATCGGTGTTGAGCCATCCTGTAAATGACTCGCCATACTGACCGTTTTTGCCTCAGTTGCGGGTGTAAAGCTGCCGGTCACGACAATACCTTTAGTGTGATTGGAACGCAGGCCCTGACGTGGGCCATCAAATAAATCGTGTTGCACTTCTACAATTTGTTCAACCACTGAGACTTCGCTGGTTTCAACAGCCATCGCCAATGGCGAACCTGCGAATAAAATAGTGGTTAATGCGACTGTTAATCTTTTATTCATCGTATGTACTTCCTGTATTTAAGCGGCTATCAGGCCATTATTTGCGACAAAATTTATCGTGCCCAGATTCATAATGCGGTTATCGAACATGCTGTTTAGTAGCTGCAAACAGCCTGTCAGTTCCACCATAAATTATTTTTTACTTAACAAACATTTCAATCAGCAAAATAACATATTAAACTTCGCGCACAACAAAACAGCCCGCTCGGCACCTGCTAACAGGAAAATTGCCCGTATTTGCAATCACTAGACGACTGGTCTAAGATACACAGATGATTACTAGACGACTGGTCTAATATATGACACGTGTAGAAACCCGAAAATTGCTTATTGATGTTGGTACGCAAGTGATTGGCGCTCAGGGCTTTAATCCGACGGGTTTAAATAATGTATTACAAACTGCCGGCGTACCCAAAGGCTCATTTTATTATTACTTTGCCAGCAAAGAAGACTTTGGCCTTGCCATCATTGATGAAACGGCCACTGAATATGCTGAACTGATTGCCGGTTATTTGCAGGATGAACGGTTCACGCCGCTGACACGCATTCGCCATTATTTGCAATCAGGCCTTGAACGTATTCGTGAAGGTCAATGCAAACGTGGCTGTCTGATTGGCACGCTGGGACAGGAGTTATCGTCCCAGAATGAAACCTTTCGTGCCCGGTTGGATGCCGTTTTTGAAGGCTGGAAACAGCAATTTGCAGCTTGTCTTGATGCCGCCAAAATGAACGGCGAATTACCTGCTGATGCCGATGTCATGCAATTGGCCGAGTTTCTTTTATCAGGCTGGCAAGGTGCCATTTTACGAGCCAAAATGCAGCAAAATGTTGACCCGCTTGAGGCCTTTATCAACCTGATATTCTTATATGTGCTGACTAACAGACACACCGTGGCGTCAGCCTAAACTGAAGCATGCCGATTTATTACCTGACCAAGGAGGCACAATGTCCAGGGTAGTTCGTTTTCACCAAACCGGTGGCCCGGAAGTTCTGCAAATCGATGATTTGACTGTGGGCGAACCGGGACCAAATGAGCTTAAATTACGCATTGAAGCCATCGGTCTCAACCGGGCTGAAGCAATGTTTCGCTCCAGCCAGTATTTAGAAGCCCCCAAACCACCCGCTCTGATTGGTTATGAGGCTGCAGCGATTGTTGAAGCGGTGGGCAACGACAGTTGTGCATTTAAAGTCGGCGATAAAGTCAGTGTTATTCCGGCTTTTTCAATGAATCAATATGGCACTTATGCTGACGTGGCTTTGTTGCCAGTATCCGCTGTGGTAAAACGCCCTGACAATCTCAGTGCTGAACAGGCTGCCGCCGTTTGGATGCAATATTTAACGGCCTGGGGCGGCCTTATTGATATCGGTCATTTATCACAACATCAGGTGTTGTTGATTCCCGCAGCTTCCAGCAGTGTTGGCCTGGCTGCCATTCAGATTGCCAATCAGGTAGGCGCCGTAGCCGTCGCCATTACTCGCAGCGCAGAGAAATCAGAACTAC
>DASSWO010000184.1:0-8420 GCA_035704795.1 Methylophaga sp.
CTGGATATCTTGCGGTAAAGCATAGTTGATGCCCAATCCGATAACCATATAATGACCATCACCGAAACGCGACTCGACCAGAATCCCCGCCAGTTTTTGTCGTTCAAATAACACATCATTCGGCCATTTTAATTTCAGGCCGTTAATATTAAATTCCTGCAGTGCGTGAATAACAGCAATACCAATCGCGATGCTGAGTCCTTCATGCTTTAAGTCACTGGGGCAGGGCCATAATAACGACATATAAATATTGCCACTCGCCGGCGATTGCCATTCACTGCCACGCCGGCCACGACCAGCAGTCTGGCTATTCGCGACACACAAAGCGGTTTGAGACAGACCCTGTTGCTGTTGTTGCCAGAGAATATCGTTGGTGGACGTTACTGAGTCACACACAATAATCTCGGCTAATTGCCGGAGATGATCGTTACTGAGTTGTGTACGAATAACCGACGCATCGAGCGCGGTAAAGTCGGGATGGTTCAAATTGAGGCTTTTACTGATGAAAAGCAGACTAGTTTAGCGGCTTTTGGTGCTTCACTGCCAGTCGTTGCGAAAAATGCTGCTCAGACCTGGATATCAAGCAGGCTGCCAAGCATATCAGTACTTGCTTGCATGACTTTTGCCGATGCCGCGACTTGTAGTTCAGCTTGCTTCAGCTCAACGATGGGTGTCGTCAAATCACCGCCATTTGTGCCCGCAGAAGCAATTTTAGCGGTACTGCGGGCAGCCGATTGCAAACCGGTTTGAATACCTTCATAAGCTGATTGCATAGCAGGAATGGTGCTCATCACAATAATTCCAAATTAAACTAATTGTATTTAAACATATTTTTCAGCTTCAGGAATGTGATGCTTTACGCAATTTTCCCTGTAAGCGTACATAGGCATTGCTGGCAATCATAAACGTAAAACTAAACAACAACTCCAGCAGCGGATACAACCAGAAGGCATCCCCGCTGTAGAGTTCACCTATTGCATGCGCCATGTAAAACAGCACCAGAAAACCGGCCCACGCATAGGTATAACTGCGGGCATAAAGTAAACCACGCAGTGGAAACATTAACGGCACGATGCCCAGCAGCAACATTGCAGCCGTCGGAAAGTTTTCACTATGGGGTGCCCAGAGGATCCACAGTAGTAAAGTCGCCAGCAGGCCGAAGTAACTGAAAAGGGTCAGTCGTCTGCAGAAAATAATCATGACAGTTTTATCGCCAGTTGCGCGATCCTTTTACCTAATGCCTGACAAAGCTCCGTTTCATGTTCACTGAGCGAATTTTGATTATCGGTCCCGGCCCAATGGCTGGGACCATAGGGTGTGCCGCCTGTTCTGGTTTGCATTAATGCTCCTTCGCTGTAGGGCAGCCCACAAATTAACATGCCATGATGCAGTAAAGGCAGCATCATTGATTGCAGCGTGGTTTCCTGACCGCCATGCAAACTACCTGTAGCGGTGAATACTGCGGCGGGTTTGCCGGCAAGGGTACCTGACAGCCATAAATCACTGGTGCCATCGAGGAAATATTTCAATGCAGCGGCCATGTTGCCAAACCGGGTGGGACTGCCAACAATCAGCGCATCACATTGACGTAAATCATCGTTGCTGGCATATAAATGTCCCTCAGCAGGGATACTGTCTTCAGTTGACTCACAAACACTGGAGACTTTCGGCACAGTACGTAAAACAGCCTGGCAATCAGCAATTTTGCCAACGCCGCGGGCGATTTGCTCAGCCATCTGTTTTACATGGCCGCTCTGGCTGTAGTACAAAATTAAAATGTTACGCATTACAGTATCTCAGTGACAACTTCAGGTGGCCGGCCTATGCGGGCTTTGCCGTTTTTGACGACGATGGGCCGCTCGATGAGTTTGGGATGCTGACTCATTATCTCAAGTAACTCCGCATCGCTTAACTCAGCATTGTTTAAACCCAGTTCCTTATATTCCGCCTCGGTTTTGCGCAGCAGTTGCCGGGGTGAGATAGCTAATTTTTTCGTTAATTCAGTCAGCTCAGCCGGACTGGGTGGTTGTTTGAGATATTCAATGATTTCAACATTTTCATTATGGTCCGACAAAATCGCCAGCGTTTGCCGTGATTTGCTGCAACGCGGGTTGTGGTAGATGCGGGTTTGGCTCATCGGCGGCTATCCAGTAATTTTTCCAAAGCAGATAAATGAATTTCGGTCGGTCGTATGGTTGCCCAGCGAGCGCAACCCGGGCATAACCAGTGCAATGTTTTGCCAGAAAACCCACAGTTTTTACAGGTATAACGATCCCCTTTGTGCACCATGGCACCGGTGATTTGCTGTATCAGCGGTACCAGCGCCAACTGACTGTTTTCACCAAGAATGATTAAGGTGTGCAAACCTTCCACTGAGGGGTGGCGATGTAATTCGTCATATAAAAATTGCTGCGCGGCATTGCGGCCATCGAGTTCATCAATCAGCCGCGCCAACATCAGTCTTGCAGAGGTCAGATTCGGGTGACGTTGAATCAATTGTTCTAACCAATTTCTGAACGCCACCAAATTGGCCGTTTGCTGGTAAGCCTGATACAGCAGGGGAATGGCTTCTGGTAAAAAGTTCTGGTTCTGTCGTTCGATATTTTGTAGTGCTTTCAATGCCTTTTGTGGTTGCGACAGACTTAATTGCAGTCGGGCATCCAGCAAACTGGCGCGGACACAGTCGGCATCATGAAACAGCGCCATTTTGATGAGATTCAGACTTTCATGACGGTCACGAACAAGCGATTGTTCGGCCAGTTCACAATAAAAATGGGCAATCAGAGGCTGAACATTGTCTTGTTTCTGGCCATCCAGTAATTTGGCCATATCGATGGCACGCTGCCACTTTTTTTCCTGCTGATAAATTCGCAATAATTGCCGGGCAGCTTCACTTGGTGGGTTGGGGAGTTGTAATAGCTCCAGGAAAAGTTGTTCGGCGCGATCCAAAACCCCCGCATGCATATAGTCTAGACCTAATTCGACCATTGCCTGTGCGCGCTGCTGACCATGCAAAGACGGACGTGCGATTAAATTCTGATGAATACGGATGGCGCGTTCGGTTTCGCCACGACGGCGGAATAAATTAGCCAGTGCTAAGTGGGTTTCAACGGTTTCACTATTGACTTCCAATAGCCCGATAAACACATCAATAGCTTTATCAGGCTGCTCATTAAGCAGGTAATTCAGACCTTTGAAATAAGCTGGATTAAAAGCCGATTCCGTTTTACGGTAGCGATGTTTGTAATGCCGCCGCGCCATTAACCAGCCAGATAAGGCTGCTATGGGTAGCAGCAAAAACAACCAGATCTGCATTTGCACGGTCTAAGGATTGTCCTTAATCGGCAAAATCCGCAGACTATCAAGCTCTTGCTCAGCAATCTGTAATTTGTGTTGTAAGCGCCGATTAGCAATACGAAGCCGAAGCGTGCTTAACAAAATAATTGCTGCCCCAGTCAGTAACCCAATCAAAATCATCATAATCATCAATACTGCCAGCGGTAGCTGCCATTCACTGAAATACAGGCTGAACGTTACCTCTTGAGTGTTAAACGCGGCAAAGGCAACACTGACGATAAAAGCCAGCAGAAAAATACAGAAAAAAAAGAGTTTACGGATCATGCAATATCCATCACTGAAAAAAACGTGCTTAGTACACCATGATACAACACATCAACATTGTCCAGAATAGTGATGATTGGTGTAGAATATGCAACATTCTGGCAGGTTGCTGCCTGTTAAAGTTTATGATCATGGAGATTTAAGCATGACCTTTGTTGTCACCGAGAACTGCATTAAATGTAAGTACACCGATTGTGTGGATGTCTGCCCGGTAGACTGCTTTCATGAAGGCCCGAATTTTTTAGTTATTGATCCGGATGAATGCATCGACTGCACTTTATGCGAACCAGAGTGTCCTGCTGAAGCGATTTTCTCAGAAGATGATTTGCCTGATGAGCAAATGGAGTTTTTGCAAATTAATGCGGAATTGTCCCAAGCATGGCCGGTGATTGCCGAGAAGAAAGATCCTTTACCTGATGCTGAAGAGTGGGATGGTAAATCTGATAAATTGGCACTGCTTGAACGTTAATGCCAAGTTACTTAAATAAAAGAGCCCGCTAAATGCGGGCTTTTTTGTTACTGCAAACTATTTTTAATCCATCAATTTTTTCAGTTTCAACATCGCACTGCTTTCAATTTGACGAATTCGTTCAGCCGATACCTGATATTGATCGGCAAGCGTGTGCAAGGTGGCTTTATCATCTTCCTGCAACCAGCGTTTGCTGATGATGTCACGGCTGCGTTCATCAAGATTGGCTAAAGCATTAACTAATTTTTTTTGCTGATGGTTTTCAAAATCATCTTGTTCCAATTGTTGTGAAGGATCAGCATTTTCCGGTGCTGCCAGATAGGCAACAGGCGAAAAGTGCGTTTCCTCATCATCATTGTCAGATGGCAAATCAAACGCCATGTCGGGCTGAGCCAAACGCCGCTCCATATCCATGACATTGGCGGGTGTTACCCCCAAATCTTCAGCAACAGCGGCGACTTCTTCCTGATTCAGCCAGCCCAGACGTTGTTTGGCCCCACGCAAATTAAAGAATAATTTACGTTGGGCTTTGGTGGTGGCAATTTTGACGATGCGCCAGTTACGAATCACATATTCATGAATTTCAGCGCGTACCCAATGCACAGCAAAAGATACCAGTCGTACGCCTTTTTCAGGATCAAAGCGTTTAACGGCTTTCATCAAACCAATATTGCCTTCTTGAATCAAATCAGCAACCGGCAGACCGTAACCGCTATAACCTTTAGCGATCCGAACTACAAAGCGCAGATGCGATAAAACAAGCCGTTGAGCCGCTTCCAGATCACCATTTTGCTGCAATCGGGTGGCTAAATCGTACTCTTCATCGGCAGTTAATACCGGAATTTGGTGTACCAGGCGCGTGTAAGCATCCAAATTGCCGATTGGCGCGGTGGCAAGTTGATATTGCGCTGCATGACTTGTCATTCGGGCATTCTCCCCTGTAAACATTTTTAACCATTTGATTCTAGCATCAACTGATCACACTCAACCAGTTTGAAACCACATTTAGGAAAAAGTTCCTAAAGCCCCACTCTAACTGGGTTCTATGGCACTTAGATGACGGCCAACCGCCAGCCAGGCACCCAGAACGCCCAATAACAAACCACATAACGGCAGGGCTATAAACAGGGTGCCGCTGAGCCAATGCAAACTAAATTGGCTTTCGTACAATGCCGCCAGTTGATTGACCGGGCCACTGATTATCAGCAAGGCGATTAAAACCGTTAGCCAGGCAATGATCCCGCCAATCAAACCGTACCAAAAGCCGGTATACAAGAAAGGTCTGCGCACAAAAGCATTGGTGCCGCCCACTAATTTAATCACTTTGATCTCGGTTTTTCGGTTAAGTATCGCTAAACGAATAGTATTGCCGATAACCAGTAAGACGCTCAAAGATAACATTGCTGCCAACACCGCGATGCCGCGTTGGCCTGTTTCATTGAGTTTTTGTAAACGTTGCAACCATTGCATATCCAGTTGCGCTAAATCCACTTCGGGAAGTTTTTCAAGGCGGTTAAGTAAGTCTGTATGCGCCTGATTCGCAGTTGCGGTAGCGACTGGCTCGATAATGATAACCGCCGGAAGAGGATTTTTGGGCAGACTATCGAGCACCTCGCCAAGCCCTGATAAATCACGAAATTCTTGTAAAGATTGTGCCGATGATTGAAATGCCACTTTTTTAATGTCTGGCCAGCTTTTTAATTGTTCAGCAATTTGCTGACCCCGACCATCTTTGACATCTGCTTTTAAAAACAACGAAATGCGTGATGCCTGTTGCCATTGACCACTGAGTTGTTCAACGTTTTTTTGCAAAACATACAAGCTGGCTGGTAAAGCCAGCGCGATACCAATCACCAGCACGGTCATTAAACTTGCCAGCGGTTGACGCCACAAATCTCCCAAGCTGGCTAATGCCACCTGCGCATGACGCAACAGGTAATTATCAACATTCATTAAAGCCATCAGTCAGACGCCAGCCGGCCATTTTTTAAGGTGATCCGCCGATAAGGCAACCGGCCAATCAATTCCTGGTCATGGCTGGCGATAAACACGGTTACGCCGACCTGATTAAATTGTTCAAACAAGCCCATGATTTCCTCTGAGAGCAGTGGATCCAAATTACCGGTTGGTTCGTCAGCCAATAAAACGGGCGGACGATTGACCACGGCTCTGGCAATACCTACCCGTTGTTGTTCGCCGCCCGACAAGGCTAGCGGCTGGCTACGTTCTTTGCCCAGTAAACCAACCTTATCCAGTGCCGCGCGCACCCGTCGGCCGATTTCCCGATGATTTTCACCGGCGATAATCAACGGCAAGGCGACATTGTCAAACACTGTGCGGTCATGCAGCAGATTATGGTCTTGAAACACCAGGCCAATTTTTCGGCGGTAGTAAGGGATTTTCCATTTCGGTAGCCGGCCCAGGTTTTGATTATTAACAATTACCTGACCATGAGAACTGCGCTCAATCAGAGCAATCAATTTTAACAGGGTACTTTTACCGGCACCGGAGTGACCGGTCAGAAAGGCCATTTCGCCTTTTTCCAAATGAAAACTGAGGCCAGACAGGGCTTCTTGCTGACCAGCATAGCGTTTGTAAACTTCGTTAAATTGAATCATGCAGTGTCTTCGCGTCCCAGCAAGGCATCGACAAAATCTGCGGCTTCAAAACGGCGCAGATCATCAATTTTTTCGCCAACGCCAATATAACGAATCGGTAAACCGGTTTTTTTGGCGATGGCAAAGATGATACCGCCTTTAGCCGTCCCATCGAGTTTAGTGAGTGTAATGCCATTCAGGCCAATCGCCTCGTTAAATTGTTGTGCTTGCGATAGGGCATTTTGGCCTGTGCCAGCATCGACAACCAGCATAACTTCATGTGGCGCGGCAGGGTCTAATTTTGTCATCACCCGTTTCACTTTTTTCAGTTCTTCCATAAGGTTGGACTGGGTATGTAAGCGCCCGGCGGTATCGGCAATTAAAATATCAATGTTGCGTGATTTGGCGGCTTGCAACGCGTCAAAAATCACAGACGCTGAATCGGCGCCATGTTGCTGGGCCATAACCGCAATAGCATTTCGCTCTCCCCAAACCTGTAATTGCTCAACGGCTGCTGCCCGAAAAGTATCACCGGCGGCCAGCATCACCGAATGGCCTTGCGCCTGGAATTGTTTGGCGAGTTTACCAATGGTGGTGGTTTTACCAACGCCGTTAATCCCCACCATTAAAATAACAAAGGGCCCGCCATCTGATTTAATAACTAATGGCTGTTGCACCGGTTTTAATAAATCGACCATATCGTCACGCATGGCGGTAAATAATGCCTGCGGATCGGCCAATTGTTTACGGGCAACGCGTTGGGTCAGGTCATCAATGATAGACTGCGTGGCTTCAATGCCGAGATCGGCACTGAGTAGTTGGGTTTCCAAATCTTCAAGCAGTTCATCGTCAATGGTTTTTTTGCCAAGCACTAAATCGGCAAAACCATCAGTCAAACGCTGGCTGGAACGACTTAAACCTTGTTTTAAACGACCAAAAAGATTCTGCTTTTCAGGGACAGGCTCAGGGGCGGTTTGGTTGGGCTCAACCCTCGGTTGTGGCTTAATTTCCGTTTCTTGAGATGGGTCTGTGGTATTTGGTGCGGCTGGGTCAGCAGTTTTTTTCTTGAGGAAACTAAACATAATCGCTTTTTGTCGTTTCAATTCGGTTTTAAATCTTATCACGTCATTAAATGTAGGATGCAGATGCTGAGTATAAAAAAATTCTTATTTCTTTGTTTGTGTCTGCCAACCTTGGCAGTTGCAGAAGTCAGTGAATATCAACTCGATAATGGTCTTAAATTACTGGTCAAGCCTGATGATAGAGCACCGGTAGTAGTATCCCAGGTATGGTACAAAGTAGGCTCGAGTTATGAACACAATGGCATTACCGGGATCTCACACATCCTTGAACACATGATGTTTAAAGGTACTGAAAACCTTGAGCCTGGTGAATTTTCCGAGATCATTGCGGCCAATGGCGGCAGTCAAAATGCGTTTACCGGTCGTGATTACACTGCGTATTTTCAGACTTTGGAAAAAGACCGGCTGGCTGTGAGTTTTCGTCTGGAAGCCGAACGAATGCGTAATCTGATTATTGATGAAACCGAATTGTTTAAAGAACGTGATGTGGTTTCTGAAGAACGACGAATGCGTACCGAAGATAATCCACAAGCCCTGTTACGTGAAGCATTTAATGCCACTGCATTTATGACTAGCCCGTATCACCATCCGGTGATTGGCTGGATGAGTGATATCAATAACTACCAAAAAGCCGATCTCGAAGCATGGTAC
>DASSWO010000252.1:0-16346 GCA_035704795.1 Methylophaga sp.
ACCGACACTGGCCCGCTGGCGTTATTACCCATGTCTGATAATCGCAGTAGTCTGGTTTGGACGGTAAACAGCGGCGATGAACAGCGCTTGCTGGCTTTGTCTGACGAGAAATTTTTACAGGCATTACAACAGCGATTTGGTTTTCGGTTGGGCCACTTTACCAAGGTCGGCAAACGCAGTAGCTATCCGTTGGGACTCATGCAAACCGATGCTGCCATTCAACCACGATTATTACTGATTGGTAATGCAGCGCACAGTCTGCATCCGATTGCCGGTCAGGGGTTTAACTTAGGCCTGCGCGATGCGGCCGTGTTGGCGGAAGTCATCCGTCAACATAGTGATGACTGCGGTCAGCCACGTAGTTTAGAGGCTTATCAGAATTGGCAGCTACCGGCGCAGGACAATATCGTCAAAGCCACTGACAGATTGGTCAAAATATTCAGCAATGCTAATCCGGTATTGGGTCATGGTCGTTCTGCTGCTTTGGCGATGCTCGATATATTGACACCTGTCAAACAGCGTCTAAGTTTGACTAGTATGGGCTTAAGCCAGAAGCAAACCCGGCTGGCACGGGGGCTGCCTTTATGAAAAGGCACACAGATATCATTATTGTCGGCGGCGGTATGGTCGGCGGTTCGCTGGCTTTGGCATTAGCCCAGCACAGTGATTTAAAAATCAGTCTGCTGGAAAGCCGCCCTCCCGCCAAATTACAACAAAACGATCCCTGGCAGTTGCGGGTTAGTGCCATTAATAAAGCCAGTCAGAAATTATTAACCGAGCTTGGCGTCTGGCAGCATTTAATGCCGAGCCGGCTGGGCCCGTTTGAACAAATCCAGGTCTGGGAAAAAAACAGCCAGCTGGATTTTGCTGCGGCCGATATTGGTGCTGCCTGGCTTGGCCATATCATCGAAAATAGCCATCTGGAACAAGCGATGTTCGAGGCGCTGCAAGTAACAAAATCAATTGATTTACTGAGCCCGGCGAAAGCTACGGCGCTCAATCAACAAACCATTACACTGGATAATGGTGACCAGTTGAGCGCGCCACTGATCATTGCCGCTGATGGCGGCCAATCGCACATTCGCGACTGGGCCGGGATTAAATCTCGTGGCTGGGCTTATCAACAGCACGCTTTAGTGGCGGTAGTTGAAACCGAACACCCGCATCAGCAATGTGCCCGTCAGCATTTTTTACTGGGTGGCCCGTTGGCCTTTTTGCCACTCAATCATCCACATCAATGTTCGATCGTCTGGAGTCTGCCCGACACCGAAGCCGAACATTTAAAAACTATTGATGACTTAGCGTTTTGTGAACAGCTGGCCAGTGCCTTTGATTTTAAGTTGGGAGATATTCGGCTGTTATCAGAGCGCGCTGCTTTTCCCTTGCATTTGCAACATGCTGATACCTATGTAACACCGGGTCTGGCCTTGGTGGGTGATGCCGCGCACAGCGTGCATCCGTTGGCAGGACAAGGTGTTAATCTGGGATTTCAGGATGTCAAAGTGTTGTCAGATATTGTGCTCAAAGCGCATCAGCAAGGCCGGCCATTGGGCAGTTTGCATACCTTAAAAAAATACCAGCGGGCGCGACTGGCCGAAAATGCATTGATGCAGTTAAGTTTGGATAGTTTAAACCGCTTATTTGCCAGTCAACTGCCGGGCATGGCGGCCATAAGGCAACTTGGCTTAAAGCAGGTTAACCGGATGGGATTTATTAAAAATATGCTGATCCAGCAGGCCGCTGGACAGCGTTAAATCGGTAAAAAAGCCATCGATGCGGCTTGTACCACAATGTTTTTCACTAAACGTCCTTCTTTCTCAGCGATGATTTGCGACAAATTATCCTGGGTCGCTATCATGCCGCCAATCAAACGTTGAAAACTCAAATTACGCTCCAGGCCTTTACTGCTATCACTGAGTAAAATACGTTCACCGTTAGTATCACGCTTGGTGGCCAGTAACCAGGCGGCAATTTCGATATTCCGGGCACTGTTATAAAGTTTTTGCGCATCAATCTCGGTCAGATAATAAAACTCGGTTTGATTGTTATACGCCGCCATCAGCATCCGGCGCATTCCCACCGTAAATGCCAGTACCCTATCCCCTTGATATTCAGTACTTAAAGCAGCACGCAAAATATCCGTCGGCTTGGTATTTTGCCATTTGGCAAAACCAACATGTGCCGGGTAATTAAACAGCCTGGCAACACTGTCTTCGAGGCTACGTTTGCCACGATCATGGCGTTCATTGGGATTACGGCGATATAACTTTAAGGTCAGTGTTTTTAAATCCTGCATGACCCGTTGCTGATGCAACTCGATAATTTCATCTACCGTACTTTTGCCAAATTGTGCGAGAGGTTCTGGTGGCATAGGTGAGCACGCCAGCATCAAAACGCTTAACAACAACAGGCTAAACTGTTTCATCAATCAACCCCGAATAGGGACTGCGGTCCTGCAAACTGGCAACTTGCAGATAACTGACGACCGGCGCGGGTAAAGCACGCTTGGTTTGGGAGGGTAAAAATTCGGCATTGTCGAGCTGCGCCAAAATGCGAATAAACCGTGCTTGCTGACTGTCCTGCGCATTACTGACCGGCACCACTTGTTGCGGATTATTGGCACGATTACGCGCCGGGGCAGGATTAAAATTGACTTCCGCCGGCACCACCACCGGCAGACGATTAGGATTGTCTGTCGGTTTAAGCGGAACAATGCCGATCGGGTTATTACTGATTTGCATCCGAGTTTGCTACCCGCCGTGATCCACGACTTCGCTGATTATTACCACCAGAATGTTTTTTATCATTTTGCCGCGGTCGGTTTCTGGCCCCCGGCTGCCGTTCAGGTTTCACTGCTGGTAATGGCTTTTCCAGCGTTTCATCGGCAGCCGATAACACCGGTAATTTGTGTTTGATGTAATCCTCAATCTCGGGCAAAGAAAACACATATTCTTCGCAGGCAAAACTAATGGCAACGCCACTGGCACCGGCACGCGCTGTACGGCCGATTCGATGTACATAATCTTCACAGTCCTGTGGCAAGTCGAAGTTAAAAATATGACTGACTGCCGGAATATGCAGGCCGCGTGCGGCTACATCGGTAGCAACCAGAAACGGGAATTCACCATCCTGAAAGTGTTGCAGTAATTGTTCACGTTTTTTTTGTGGCACGTCACCGGAAAGCAGCGCCGCCTTATGGCCATTGCCTTCCAGAAAGCCCCACACTCTGTCGGCCACATGTTTGGTATTAACAAAAACAATTGCCCGCGGCGGCTCAATGCGTTTAATCAATGCCAGAAGCAACGGGATTTTTTCATCATTGGCTGGGTAATACACTGATTCTTCAATGCGATCGCCCATGACTTTTTCCGGCTCCACCTGTACTTTTTCCGGATTATTCATATGCTCGTAGGCCAGTTCCAGCACCTTGTAACTTAAGGTCGCCGAAAACAACATGCCAAGGCGCTCAGCCGGAGGCGGTAGGCGGCGCAGAAAAAAGCGCACATCTTTAATAAAGCCCAAATCAAACATCCGATCGGCTTCATCGAGCACCATGACCTCAATTTGTTTGAGGTTAAAAACCCGCTGTTTATGATAATCCAGCAGCCGGCCCGGTGTGCCAATCAATACATCACAACCATCGGTAATGGCATCACGCTGTTTTTGATAATCTTTGCCACCATGTGCCAATGCGATGCGCAAACCGGCATGTTTATTTAATAACTCGGCATCTTTAACGATCTGAATCGCTAATTCGCGTGTCGGCGCCAAAATTAAGGCGCGGGGTTGTTTTTGTGATTCTTCATCCCCACTCATCAATAATCGCTGAAAAGTGGCCAGCAAAAAAGCAATTGTTTTACCGGTACCGGTCTGCGCCTGACCCGCAACATCTTTGCCTGCCAGCAATAGTGGCAATGATTGCGCCTGGATCGGCGTGCAAAATGCAAAACCGGCGTCATTGAGTCCCTGTTGCAAATGCGCATGCAGTGGCAGCGCTGAAAATGGGGTGTCTGTCAGATGGGCAGTCATATAAATACTTGCATTACCTGTACTGATAAGAAAAAATGTTGCTTAACTGTTTGGCCTGCGAGTATAGCGGTCCGATACTTTAGTTACCACTGGAGATAAACCATGAGCAAAAACGTCACTAATGTGACCGATAGCGACTTCGACAGCCAAGTGTTGCAATCTGATTTACCCGTCTTAGTTGATTACTGGGCAGAATGGTGCGGTCCCTGCAAAATGATTGCCCCGGTATTGGAAGAAATCAGTGACGAATATGCTGGTAAGCTCCGGGTTTGCAAACTCAATATTGACGAAAATCCTGATACCCCACCTCGTTACGGTATTCGTGGTATTCCGACTTTAATGCTGTTTAAAGACGGCGAAGTTGAAGCTACAAAAGTCGGCGCACTGACCAAGTCGCAGCTGGCTGCTTTCCTCGATAGCAACATTTAATTCTTAAGCACTTTATCCCCGCTTATTGCGGGGATAAATGTGTCTGTCACTGCCATAGCTAAGCCAATCTGCTGGTTTAGTCTGAACGCCGATGGATGTATCCGAACTGCTAGACGATCTTAATAAACCGCAGCGTGAAGCTGTTGCGGCGCCGCTCGGTCATGCCCGGATTTTAGCCGGTGCCGGCAGTGGGAAAACGCGGGTACTGGTGCATCGCATTGCCTGGTTGATTCAGGCAGAAGCCTTGTCGCCGGCCAATATTCTGGCGGTAACATTTACCAATAAAGCCGCCGCTGAAATGCGCGGTCGTATCGAAGAAATGCTCGGTTATCCAACCGGTGGCATGTGGGTCGGCACTTTTCATGGTCTGGCACACAGGCTGCTGCGTTCTCACTGGCAAGATGCCAGTTTGCCGCAGGGATTTCAGATCCTCGACAGTGACGATCAGCTGCGCATGCTGAAACGCATTATCCGTGGCATGTCTTTGGATGAAGCACAGTGGCCACCGAAACAGGCACAGTGGTATATCAACGCCCAAAAAGATGAAGGCCTGCGCGCCGCCCACATCCATGTTGGCGATGATCCCTATTCCAAAACCATGCACAGCGTTTATCAAGCCTATGAACAGGCTTGTGAACGCGCCGGTGTTGTTGATTTTGGTGAGTTATTGTTGCGCAGTCATGAGCTGTGGCTGAAGCGGCCGGATATTCTCAGCCATTATCAACAGCGGTTTTCGCAGATCCTGGTCGATGAGTTTCAGGACACCAATACCATTCAATATGCCTGGCTGCGGTTATTAGCAGGCCAAACTGGCTATTTATTTATTGTCGGTGATGATGATCAGTCAATTTATGGCTGGCGCGGCGCCAAAATCGAAAACATCCAGAAATTTCATCAAGATTATCCAGACGCCAGTTCAGTGCGTCTGGAACAAAACTATCGTTCAACCGGCAATATTCTGGCCGCTGCCAATGCGGTCATTGCCAATAACAGCGAGCGTCTCGGTAAAGAGCTATGGACCGAAGACAGCGACGGCGAGCCGGTACAACTTTACAACGCTTATAACGAGCGGGATGAAGCGCAATATCTGGTGCAGGAAGTTAAAAACTGGGTAGCACAAGGCGGTCAGCGCAGTGATTGCGCCGTGCTGTATCGTTCCAATGCCCAGTCGCGGGTCATTGAAGAAGCGTTAATGCAATCCGCTGTGCCCTACCGGGTCTATGGTGGTCTGCGCTTTTTTGAGCGCGCCGAAATTAAAGATGTATTGGCTTATCTGCGGCTGGTCGCCAATCGCCGCGACGATGCCGCTTTTGAACGGGTGGTCAATACGCCGACCCGCGGCATTGGCGCTGCAACGCTGACCCAGTTACGGCAAATTGCCCGCGAAACCGATCAGCCGATGTGGCATACCGCCGTCGATATCTTAAAGCAGCAACTGCTGCCAGCCCGTGCGGCCAATGCCCTGTCAGGTTTTTTAACGTTGATTGAATCGCTGACACCTGAAGATGACAGCATGCCTTTGCATGAACTGACGCAATTGGTTATTGAAGAAAGTGGCCTGAAAGCTTTTTTTGGCAAAGATAAAACGGAAAAAGGTCAGGGTCGCATTGAAAACATGGAAGAGCTGATTAATGCCAGCCGTGAATTTATGCGCGCCGATGATGATGAAGAAATGCCGTTACTGGATGCCTTTCTGGCGCATGCCGCATTAGAGGCCGGTGATAATCAGGCTGATAAATGGCAGGATTGTGTGCAGCTGATGACGTTGCATTCGGCGAAGGGCTTGGAATTTCCACTGGTATTTATGGTGGGCATGGAAGAAGGCTTATTTCCCGGTCAAAAATCCTCTGATGACCCGGTGCGTCTCGCTGAAGAACGCCGCCTTTGTTATGTCGGCATGACCCGTGCCCGGCAAACGTTATATCTGCTGTTTACTGAGTCGCGCTATTTATATGGTCAGGAAATGCATCCCCGGCCATCACGCTTTTTGGCTGAGATCCCGCCAGAGCGTATTCATGAAGTGCGCGGCCGACAACCGATGGGCGCTTTGTCAGGACTTGCCAGCCGCCGCGAATCGGCTGATGATAGTGGTTTTCGTCAAGGCCAGCAGGTACTGCACCAGAAATTTGGCCCCGGTGTTATCGTCGATACCGAAGGCACCGGCAGCCATGCAAGGGTGCAGGTCAATTTTAAACAGGCTGGTAGCAAATGGCTGGTATTGGCGTATGCCAAACTAGAAACGCTTTAGTCCGGGGACTTCATCTATGAAGCATATGCGTCTCAAACTGTTTTTCTTAATGTTAACCGGTCTCAGCATCACGGCCTGTAGTCCGCCCGATGCCACCAATGAAGATGGCACCATTGATACCAGCAAAATCTATCGCTGGAAAATGGTCACCACCTGGCCGCCGGGTTTCCCGGTATTACAGGAAGGCGCTGAGCGTTTTGCTGACAATCTCGCCAAAATGTCTAATGGCCGCCTGCAAGTTAAAGTTTATGCCGGCGGTGAATTAATCCCCGCCTTGCAAACCTTTGATGCCGTATCACAAGGCACCGTTGAAATGGGTCATGGCAGTGCTTATTACTGGGCCGGCAAAGTCCCCGAAGCGCAGTTTTTCTCGACCGTGCCGTTTGGTATGAATCCCCGTGGCATGAATGCCTGGCTGTATTTTGGCGGTGGTCAGGAATTATGGGACAAAGTTTACGAACCCTACAATGTCAAAGCCTTTCCGCTGGGTAACACCGGCATTCAAATGGGCGGCTGGTTTAACAAAGAAATCAACTCAGTTGCCGATTTAGATGGCTTGAAAATGCGTATACCGGGTCTTGGCGGCAAAGTCTTGGCCAAAGCCGGTGGTAATCCTGTATTGCTGGCCGGCAGCGAGGTTTATACGGCACTGGAACGCAATACCATTGATGCCACTGAATGGATAAGTCCTTACCATGATCAGCGCCTTGGTTTGTATCAGGCAGCAGAACATTATTATTATCCCGGCTGGCATGAACCGGGCGCCGTATTGGAATTAAGCATCAACAGCCGCGCCTGGGCGACATTACCGCCTGATTTACAAGCCATGGTCGAAAATGCCGCCATGGCTGAAAATCTGCGTATGGCCTCGGAAATGGAATATCTAAACGCCATAGCACTGGAGGAACTGCGTGAACGTGGCGTCGATATCAAACCGTTCCCTGCTGATGTGATGCAACGCCTGAAAACGCTTACGGAAGAAACTCTGGCGGAAGAAGCCGCTGAAAATCCTGAGTTCAAAGAAGTTTACAACGCCTATCAGGCATTTCGCGAAAAGGATGCTACCTGGACCGAAATCTCTGAAGAAGCCTATCTCGGCGTCAAATAAGTGGTTGTTATTATTCTGACTGAGCAAGGCCTCGCTGAAATGGTCGGCAATCTCACCGAAGGCACCCATGTCTGGTTAAATCCAGCGTTAGCTGACAGTAAAATGCAACCAGACTGGCAGGCGCGTGGCCTGATAGTACAATTACTGCCAACCGAATTTGATGCCCATAAAGACAAATCACTGACCGATGCATTGGATTATGTCGAAAAACACAGTGATGATGCCGATATCTTAATTGAGTGCCCTTGATATGACCCACCGCGTATTTTTGTTTGCCCTATTGTTAATGCCTTTGAGCGTATTCAGCAGTGAGTGGGACGCCGCTCGTCTGGCTTTGGAAAAACCGACGCAAGTTACCGTTTACCGGGACGCTAATTGTCAGTGCTGTCATAAATGGATTGAGCATTTACAGGCGCATGATTTTGAAGTCGATGATCAAACCCGCAACAATATGAGTAATATTAAACAGCAACTTGGATTGCCGATAAAAATGGCCTCATGTCATACCGCGGTCGTTGATGGCTATCTGATTGAAGGTCATGTACCGGCCGATGACATCAAACAGTTGCTGGCTGATAAACCAGCCGATATCAAAGGCTTATCAGTACCACAAATGCCGGTAGGCACACCGGGCATGGAAATGGGTCAGCGCAAAGATCCATTTGTAGTATTCAGTTTTGACGAAAACGACAATTTCAAAATCTATAATCGTTACAAGACAGACGCTGATAACCGCTATCAGGCTGTCGCCAAAACACCTTAAATAATGGAATTAGTTTGGCTGCTCGGGCGGATGCTGGCATCCGTCACCGGCAACGTTTTTCAAAAACAAATGAGCCATCGCGGCCTGTCGCCACTCTATATCACGCTGGGCGGTTATTTAGTGTTGAGCCTTATCAGCCTGCCGCTGATCAGCCAAATTAACTTTACCGAAATAAAGTCCGGCTTCTGGCTCAATATTACTTTAGCAGCCCTGCTGGATATGGCTGGTACGCTGCTGCTGGTGATGTCGTTATCTAAAACGGATTTATCAGTTTTCGGGCCACTTAATGCCTACAAGGTCGTGTTTTCGACTATTTTGGCTTTGCTGTTTCTCGGCGAAATCCCCAGCCTGCAAGGTTTTTCCGGTATTGCCATTATTCTGGCCGGCAGTGTTTTATTGTTTCCACCCAAAGTTAAAGGTAGCAACCGGCTGATAAGTCTGGTTAAAGAGCGCGGTGTACAGTTTCGCTTTTTATCAATCGCTTTATTTTCAGTTGGCACGCTGCCGTTAAAAAATGCGGTGATGACCGGTGGCCCGTTGGCGACCACCGTATTGTGGTGTCTGATTGGCCTGCCGCTGGCAGTCCTTATATATATTGTTTTCAGCGGCCAATCCCTGAAAAAAGACTGGCAGCAAAGCCATAGCAAATTGCGCGATTTTCTGTGGCTAGGCGCGCTGATTTTTACCATGCAGTATTGCACTATGCTGCTCTTGGAAGGACTGTTGATTGCTTACGCACTCGCCCTCTTTCAGCTGAGCATGGTGCTGCAGGTCTTTCTCGGTTACCGTATATTTAAAGAAGGTCATTTGACCCGACGCCTTGTTGCCTGTGGCGTGATGATCATTGGCTGCTTGCTGGTGCTTAACGCTTAGGGTCTGTTTATCTTTCATAGCCGCCTCTGTTGTGACTGAAAATGAACCAATCAAGGCGCGAGGAGAGCCGTTTAGTCATTCTAAATAAACGACGAGCAACGAGGAATGGTGCATTTTCAGCCTCAACCCGAAGGGCTGGGGCTCTTTTCCCGCCCAACTGCGTTGAAAATGACTTATGCAGAATACTTCATCGCATCATTTCTGCCTTGTCGGACGAAAAAATACCATCCAGCAGTGGTGGCTATGAAAGATAAACAGACCCTAAGATTTTTTAGCGTCACGCTGTTAATATGCAAACCTTAAGTCGGCGTACCGACAGTTTCTGATTAAGATATTCCCATGCAATTTGAAGATTTATTTTTAGACGATGCGCTGCTGGCAGCCATTGCCCGCAGCGGTTTTAATAAAGCCACCGAAGTTCAGCAAGTGGCGATTCCGGCGCTGCTTTCCGGTCAGGATGTGTTGGCCTGCGCCGCCACCGGTACCGGCAAAACTGCCGCATTTATTTTGCCTATCCTGCAAAAACTGATGGATGAACCGAATCATTCCGGTAAAGCACAGTTTCTGGTGTTGGCACCGACGCGGGAACTGGCATTTCAGATCCAACATGTGTTTCACCAACTGGGCCAGTCTTTCAAACCGGCTATTGCCATGCTGACTGGCGGCGCTTCACCGTGGGCACAGGTACAACATGCTCAGGATAAAAATTGCGACATTATTATCGCGACGCCGGGCCGGCTGCTGAGTCTGGTTAACGATGATTCGGTCGATTTAACCGGCATCAATCTGGTCATTATCGACGAAGCCGATCGGATGCTGGATATGGGCCAGGGTCCGGATGTGCTGAATATTCTTGCCAATATCGGCCAGCGCTTTCAGGCCGGTTTATTTTCGGCCACGCTGGCGGGTAGTGGCGTCAGGATTTTTGCTGAAGAATTACTTAAAGATCCGCAGGAAATCCTGCTGCAAGCTGCCAACCAGCAAGCAATCAATATCACCCAGGAAGTTTATCTGTGTGACAACCTTGAGCATAAACAAGCGTTGCTAATGTCATTTATTGACGATACCAAATGCACGCGTGCCTTAATATTTTGTAATAAAAAAACCCGCGCCGAAGAAGTCTGTGACTTTTTACAGTCACGTAATATTTCGGCGCAATTACTGCATGGCGATTTTGATCAATCGGTGCGCCGGGAGCGAGTCCGAAAATTTCGTAGCGGCCAGATCAAAGTCACTGTCGCAACCGATGTTGCCTCTCGTGGTTTGGATGTCGCCGATATCAGTCATGTGATTAATTTTGATGTGCCGTTTCGCGGCGATTTATATATTCACCGTATAGGTCGCACCGGCCGAGCCGATAAAACCGGTTATGCCATTAATCTGGTTGAACCGCATGATCACAAAAACCTGCAACGCATTGAACATCATGTTGGCGGCCCGCTAAAAGTCTGCAAACGCAAAGGTCTGGCGCCGAAAGGTAAAAGTAATAAGGCCTTATCAAAAACTAAAGCCGAAAAAGGCCGCTATATCGCCAAAAAAGATCGACCTGCTGAGGACTGATTGATCTTTCATCACTGCCATTGGCGGCGATGAAAGACAAGTTTAAGTGCTAACCGGTATTACGCATACCTTGCGAAATAGCGCTGATCGTCCGCAGCAGCGGATCCCGCCAAATTTGCATATCGTCACCATTGACGTCTGCTTGCCGGTAACGGCGCAGCAGCATGATCTGAATATGATTCAGCGGATCCAGATATGGGTTACGCCGGCGCAACGATAAGGCCAGCACCGGGTTTTCAGCAATCAGCTTATCGGCGCCAACGACTTTCAACACTTCATCAATGGTCAGCTGAAATTCATCGCGAATTTTGCCGAGCACCGCCAAAGATTGTTCAGTATCCAGACACAAGGTCGCATATTGCTGGGCAATGCCCATATCCGCTTTGGCCAGTGACATTTGGGTATTACTGAGCAATGCCCGGAAAAATGGCCAGTCCTGTACCATTTGTTGCAGTGTTGGCATACCGTCCGGATTTTGTTGCAGCCAGGTATGAATGGCATGACCGATGCCATACCAACCGGGCAATGTATGCCGCGATTGTGCCCAGGCAAATACCCAGCCGATGGCCCGCACTGATGACTTAGAGCGATCTCCGGCTTTACGGTGCGACGGCCGTGAGCCGATATTCATCAAACCGATTTCACTAATCGGGCAGGCCTCATAAAAATAATCGAGGAAAGACGGCGTCTGCTCGGTCAATTGCCGATACTGCTGCTCACCGGTGGCTGCCAACTGCGCCATGATCTGATGGTATTCCGGCGGTTCGCAGCGCGCTTTGGTGACCAAACTGCGGCTGGCCTTAATCAACGCCGATACGCCCATACCCAATTCATAAGTCGCCGTTTCGGTATTGCCGTATTTAAATGACAGTACCTCACCCTGCTCGGTGAATTTGATTTGACCCTGCACAGTACCGGGTGGTTGCGACAAAATCGCCTCGTGAGTGGGGCCACCGCCACGACCAACGGTACCGCCACGGCCATGAAACATCCGACAGGCGATATCAAATTTTTCTGATAATTGACTGACCTTTTGCTGCGCCTGATACAAATGCCAGGCGGAAGCCAGAATACCGCCATCTTTACAGGAATCAGAATAA
Source organism: Methylophaga sp. (assembly GCA_035704795.1). Classification (GTDB taxonomy): domain Bacteria; phylum Pseudomonadota; class Gammaproteobacteria; order Nitrosococcales; family Methylophagaceae; genus Methylophaga. The sequence continues at coordinate 12,111 of DASSWO010000252.1, forward strand.
CCGAGCATGACCTCTTGCCGGTTACCTGAGGCCTTTAACAAGCTGCGATAAGCAGGATTTTCAAACAGTGCCGTCATCACCGGCTCGATATGCGCCAAATCTTCGATGGTTTCAAATAAAGGCGCAATACGAATATGACAAAACCAGCCCTGCTCATCCTGGCCGACCAGCCCGGCAAACCGGGCCAGCAGCATCACTTCGAGAATATGACTGGCAGCGTGGGTCATTGAAATGACGTAATGGCCAAATGCCTGTTCACTGACTTCAACACGTAATCTGGCCATCAGCCGCATCAATGCCAACACTTCATCAGTTTGCGGCTGTAAATCGCCATAAATATCCGGCAGATTGGGCCGGCGCAACAAGTCACTGATTAATTGCTGACGATCATCTTCAGGTTTTTGTAAATAGTCCCGGCAAAGCCCGGTATGTGCCAATACTTCGGCCAAAGCATCACTATGCCGTGATGATTCCTGACGGACATCCAGATGCAGTAAATAAAAGCCAAAGGTTTCGACCAGCCTGATTAAATCGCTCAACTGGGCATTGGCAACCTCTTTATCACCATTGTCGATCAGCGATTTCTGCAGGCAATATAAATCAGCCAGCATTTCCCGTTCATCTGCATAGGCAACGCCAAGCGAGTCAACACGCTGATCCGGACGGAAATATTGTTGTAATAGCCGCAAATTATCTTCAAGGCGCGAGCGCATGATGTAGAGTTTTCGGCGGTATGGCTCATTGATAAAACGCTGGCTATTAATGGCAAAAGCTTTACCAAATCGCTGTTCGCTCTCCACTAAATCGTCTGCCAGTGCCGAATTTATCGGACATAACGGCTGTGACTGGGTCAGGATAAACATCAAATCCGTTACATCCTGCAAATATCGGCGTAAAACCGCTCTTTTTTGCAGCATCACAGCCATTTCAGTAGTTTTTGCCGTGACATAGGGGTTGCCATCGCGATCGCCGCCGATCCACGAGCCAAATTGTAAATAATGCGGAATGCGCACCGGCTCGGCATCGGTTAACTCATCGGCATAAACCCGGCGGATGGCGTTTTCCAGATTTCGGTAACTACTCGGCACGGCATCAAACAAGCTGACATTAAAGTAGTAAAGGCCATTTTTAACTTCATCACGGACACTGGGTTTAATCGCCCGGACTTCATCGGTAACCCATAACAACTGGATCTGCTGTTTCAACTGGCGGCGAATCTGATGCTCATCAAAAGCCGTCAGCGAATTGTGGGTTAATTGCTCATCAAGCAAAAACACCCGCCTTAAAATTTCCATCACCGTGCGTCGTTTGGATTCGGTGGGATGCGCGGTAAAGACTGGCATATAAACCAGTTTGCCAAGCAGTGATTTCAACTGATTAAGCGTTACACCTTCCTGTTTTAGCTGGGTCAGCGTGTCGAGATACGAGCCATGCCAGAGATTGCCGCCATTTCGCAGCTGAATCAGCCGGTTATGGTGGTGATAGGCTTCTTCGGCGGTGTTGACCAGACTGAAATACAAATTAAAAGCGCGGATAACTTCACGCAGCGTCTGTGCATCGAGCTCACCGATTTGTGCCATTAATTGATTACGCAGCAACGGATCGTCGTTTTTACGCAAGCGGATAAAACCTTTACGCAGTTGCTCGATCGCCTGAAAAACGGTGTCACCGGAACGCTCCGCAATGACCTCACCGAGCAAATCCACCAAAAAGCGGACATGACTGCGTAAATCCTTATCTTCCAATAAGCTCAACGCTTGCAGTTGGGCAAATTGTGTTTCCATTCGAATAACCTTTTAGGGGTTGAGTTGTTGGTATAAATCGAGATAACGGCGGGCACTTTTTGTCCAGCTGACATCCTGCAACATGGCGGTCAGCATCATTCGTCGCCATAAACGCGGATGACTAAATAATTCGATAACGTCGTGTAATTTTTCGATTAGCGTTTCGCTATTGGCGGCGGCGAATTTAAAACCGGTCGCGGTATTATTTTTGCGATTGGCCTCAGTCGCATCCACCACGGTATCAGCCAGACCACCGGTATTGCGCACCACTGGCAACGTGCCATAACGCAAACTGTACAATTGATTCAGGCCGCAGGGTTCAAAGCGCGACGGCATTAAAAACACATCCGTCCCCGCTTCAATTTGGTGGGCCAGCGTTTCATCATAACCCAGTTGCAAACCGACTTTATCCGGATAACGAGCCCGTAGCACCCGTAAATCTTGCTCAAAACCGGCTTCACCGCTGCCCAGACAGACCAGCTGAATATCAGCATTTTCTGACAGTAACTGGTCTAGTGCCTCAATCGATAAATCAATGCCTTTTTGTGATACCAGCCGGCTGATAAGACCGATTAACAACGTCTTGGGACTATCCGGCAGCGCAAATCGCTGTTGCAATGCCTGTTTGTTAACCGCTTTAAAACGAATGGTGGCTGCGCTGTAATTTTTCGCCAGCGCCGGATCTTTGGCCGGATCCCAGACATTGGTATCAATGCCATTGACGATACCACTGAGCCGCCCCTGACTGGCGCGCAGTTTAAGCAGCCCCTCAAGGCCATAGCCAAATTCATAATCACAGATTTCATCAGCATAGGTCGGACTGACGGTAGTGATATGGTCGGCATACACCAGGCCGCCTTTCATAAACGACAGTAAGCCGTAGAATTCCAGCCCATCCATATGCCAGAGACTGTCCGGCAAATCGAGGATGTCAAACAATTCACGGCTGAACAGGCCCTGATAAGCCAGGTTATGAATGGTAAACACTGTTGCCGGTCTGTCCGGCTGCAAACTCAATAACGCCGGTACCAATCCCGTTTGCCAGTCATGGCAATGGACAATATCTGGCTGCCAGCGCAGCCCGGCCTGATCTTTGGCAATCGCAACAATCGCCCGGCAAAACAAGGCAAAGCGCGCAGCATTATCCGGCCAGTCTTTGCCGTCACTCCCCGTGTAAGGATTACCCTCACGGTCAAAATGTTCCGGTGAATCTATAAGCCAGCACGGCACCTTGCTGCCCGGCAATGTGCACTGCAAAATTTTCACCGGCGCATGATAACCATTGAGTTTTAAGCTGCCGACCATTTCACAGTCAGCGATTTCTTGCAGCGTTGCCCGGTAGGCGGGCATGACAATCCGTACATCCTGCCCTTGTTCATTAAGCGCGATTGGCAAACTGGCGGAGACGTCTGCCAGTCCCCCCGTTTTCATCAAAGGGGTGACTTCACTACTGGCAAACAGAATTTTTCGCACGAGCAACTCCAAAATTGTACAATTGCACGATTATATACGCTCACGGCCACAGTCACAGCCTGCTACGGGAGAAATCATGCAACCTTGTACCATCATTATTTTTGGCGCCACCGGCGATTTGTCACAGAAAAAACTGCTACCGGCGTTATATCACTTAGATGCCGAAAAGCGCCTTACCCCTGAAACCAAAATCATTTGTATGGGCCGCAAAGACAGCACCCAACAAGACTGGCATGCGCTGGTCAAAGATTATGTTTCAGCGAAAGCGCGTGGCGGTGTTGATCAGCAGGTACTGGATACCTTTTTGAACCGTGTCAGTTATTTCAAGAACGATATTAACGATACAGCCAGCTACCAAGATCTGGCCGATATGCTCAAAGATCCGGCTAACGAATTTTCGAAAAATATCGTTTTCTATTTTTCTATCAGCCCGTCACTGTTTGGCGTCGTGGGCGATCAATTATCAACAGTTGGTCTTAACAAAGAAGACGATGGTTTCCGGCATTTGGTGGTTGAAAAACCATTTGGTTATGATCAGAAGAGTGCCAATGAACTGGAACAAACCCTGCGCCGCAATTTCACCGAGCAACAAACCTATCGCATCGATCATTACCTTGGTAAAGGCACCGTACAGAATATCTTCGTATTCCGCTTTGCCAATCTGTTGTTAGAGCCACTATGGAACCGCAACTATATCGATCATGTACAAATTACCCATGCTGAGCAACAAGGTGTCGGTGGCCGTGCTGGTTATTACGATACGTCCGGCGCCCTGCGGGATATGATTCAAAGCCATTTATTACAAGTGATGGCGCTGGTTGCGATGGAACCACCGGCAAATCTGGATGATGAATCACTGCGTGACGAGAAAGTAAAAGTATTGAAGGCTATCCGGCCGATTACTTCCGATATCGTCGATGAGCATGCTTTCCGCGGCCAGTATGCCGCTGGTGAAGTTAATGGCAAGGCGGTGCCGGGT
>DASSWO010000046.1:0-4044 GCA_035704795.1 Methylophaga sp.
GCCGATGCCAGCCGTTTTAGGGCAAGTAATGGATGATGGCGCTGCCGCGGCAGCGGGGTTGCAAGCAGGCGATGAATTAATTAGCGCCAACAATCAAAATCTGGATGACTGGCAAGCCTGGGTGGCATTGATTCAGGCCTCACCCAATCAAACATTGCAAATCAGCTTTATTCGCGATGGCCAAAAGATTGATGGCGAATTGACGCCCAAAACAGACGAGCAGGGAAAAGGTGTGATTGGCGCCGGTGTGGCGCTCAGCGAGCAGCAACTACCGGCTGAATTAAAATCAGAACTACGTTATGGCCCACTCGCGGCTATACCTGAAGCGGTTTTACAGACATGGTCTTTCAGTGCCAATACGGTGACGAGTTTGTGGGGCATGCTTAACGGCAGCGTTTCTACCGATAATCTGGGTGGCCCCATCAGTATTGCGCAATTTGCCGGCAGCAGTGCCCAGCAAGGTTTGATCAGCTTTATTGGCTTTTTGGCAATGATCAGCATCAGTCTGGGGATCTTGAATTTATTACCGGTACCGATTCTCGATGGGGGGCATTTATTGATGTATTTTATCGAATGGATTAAGGGTAGCCCGGTATCTGAAACGATACAAATGCAGGGGCAGAAAATCGGTCTGATCCTGTTGCTAATGCTCATGTTTCTTGCCTTTGCCAATGATTTAACAAGACTGTTTGGCTAATCATGGCATTGCAGGTACACTTACGATTTCGTCGGCGGACTGTCTGAAAATAACAATGAAACAAATACTCACTGCACTGGCATTATTTTGCGTTACTTCGGCTGCCTGGGCTGAAGAATTTATCATTAAAGATATTCGTGTAGAGGGTTTGCAACGTATCTCCGCTGGTACCGTATTTAACTATTTGCCAGTCAAAGTGGGTGACGAACTGACTGAAAACGATGTGCAGGGTATTATTCGTTCGCTGTTTAAATCCAAATATTTTAACGACGTAAAAGTGGCGAGTGATGACGGCGTACTGGTCATTAAGGTCAGCGAACGTCCCGCGATTTCCAGTATTGAATTTGTCGGCAATAAAGATCTCGATAGTGACGAATTAATCAAATCGTTACGTCAAATCGGTTTCGCCGAAGGTCAGGTTTTTGAGCAAGCGATGCTGGAACGGGTTGAGTTGGAATTGCAACGCCAGTATTTCAGCCGCGGCAAATACGGTGTTGATATTCAATCTGAGGTAACACCATTATCACGTAATCGGGTAGGTATTCGGATCAACATGGCCGAAGGTGTGGTGGCGACCATCGGTGAAATTAACATTGTGGGTAATGAAAATTACGACGATGACGAGCTCATCGAGGAAATTGAATCCAGCACCGGTAATTGGTTGTCTTTTTTGACCAAAGATAATCAATATTCACGGCAAAAACTATCAGCGGATTTGGAAACGATTCGTTCATTTTATCTCGACAGGGGCTATGTTGATTTCACCGTTGAATCAACACAGGTCACTATCAGTGAAGATAAAAAACAGATTTTTATTACCGTTAACGTTTCAGAAGGCGAGCGTTACAAAATCGATGAAGTAAGGCTTGCCGGTAATTTGATTGTGCCGCAAGAAGAATTATTTGATTTGGTCACCATCCGTAAAAATTCAGTATTTTCCCGTAAAGCGATTAATGACAGCTCCAAAAATCTAACGGATCGTTTAGGAAATAATGGTTATGCTTTTGCCAACGTTAATGCCGTGCCGGATATTGATAAAGAAGCGCGGGAAGTCGATCTGACTTTCTTTGTTGATCCGGGTCGTCGTGCTTATGTTCGTCGAATTAATATTTCAGGTAACACCAAAACCCGTGACGAAGTCCTGCGCCAGGAGATGCGTCAACAGGAATCAGCGTGGATTGATACCGGTAAAGTTGAGCAATCGCGCGAGCGGATTGCCCGGTTGGGGTATTTTGAAAATGTGAACGTTGAGACCATTCCGGTCACGGGTACCAGTGACCAGGTGGATCTTGATTTTGATGTTACCGAAACTGCCTCAGGTAGTATCTCTGCCGGTGTTGGTTTTTCACAGTCTGACGGTATTATTTTCAATGCCAACCTGACCCAGCGTAATTTCCTGGGTAGTGGTAAACATATTCGTCTGGGCTTTAATAACAGTGATATTAATACGGTTTATAGCTTTGGCTACACCAATCCGTTTGCCACTATTGACGGCATCAGTCAGGGTTTTAATGCCTTTTATCGGGAAACCGATGCCCGTGAAGCCAACCTTGCCAACTACAGCACTGATACCCTTGGCGGCGACATTAACTTTGGTATTCCCATTGCCGAAGAAGAGCGTATCAGTCTGGCGTTGGGTGTTGAGCGTACCGGTATCGATTTACCCACTGACAGACGTTTTATTGTGCCGCGTTATGAAGAGTTTATTGAACGTGAGGGTGATTCGTTCACAGCATTTCCAGTGACGGTCGGCTGGACCAGTGATTCTCGTGATAATGCATTGTTGCCGACGCGTGGTATGGAACAAAGTTTGAGCGCTGAAGTTGCTGTGCCTGGCGGCGATTTGCAATTTTATAAGCTTCGTTATCGCAACACCTGGTTCACACCGTTGTCTGATGATTTGACTTTCTCATTACGGACAGATTTAGGTTACGCCGATGGCTATGGCTCAACCACTGAACTGCCATTTTTTGAGAACTTTTATGCGGGTGGTATACGCAGTGTTCGTGGTTATCAGGCCAATACTTTAGGTGTACGTGAAACGACGCCAAGCGGTGATGACCAGCCGATTGGTGGTAATCTATTGGTTACAGGTGGTGCTGAGATAATTTTCCCGGTGCCGTTTATGAAGAAAACATTGCGTTCATTCCGGCTCAGTACTTTTATTGATTTCGGTAACGTATATGATGTTGATCAAAGTTTTGATGCGGGTTTATTGCGTTATTCAACCGGTGTATCAGCTATCTGGATTTCGCCGTTTGGCGCCATGTCATTCAGTATTGCAGCGCCACTTAATGCGCAAAGTGGTGATGAGAAAGAAGCATTCCAGTTCTCGCTGGGGTCAACATTTTAGTTAATTAATTTGGAGTTGAAAGTGAATACAGTAAAAGTAATGTTGGTATCACTGGCCTTGTTAGCGGCTAGTCCCACCAGTTTTGCTAACGATCTGAAAATCGGTGTGGTCAATGCCAGCCGTATTTTGGATCAGTCTCCGCAAAAAGATGCTGCTTTGCAGCGTTTGGAAAGTGAATTTTCATCTCGCAGCAAATCACTCGAAGCAAAAAATCGTCAGTTACGCGCTGCCCAGGAAAAACTGCAAAAAGATGCGGCAATTTTAAGTGCCGAAGAGCGTGAGGCGCAGGAACGTAAAATTATTAGTGATCAACGCGAATTAAAACGCTTACAGGAAGAATACAGCGAAGATTTGTCGATTCGCCGTAATGAAGAATTGCGTAAACTGGAAGAAGAAATTGCCGAAACAATTGTATCGATTGCCAAAGCAGAAAATTATGATTTGGTCTTGTACCAGGGTGTCATTTTTGCCAGCGAAAAAGCTGATTTAACCAGCAAAGTGCTGGAAAAACTTAAAGCCAAATAATCTGCGTGGTTTGGACTCTTTCGGCATTGGCAGCACAGGTTAATGGCCAACTGATTGGTGCTGCGGATTACCCTATAAAAGCGGTCGGCACTTTGCAGCATGCAAGTGCCGATGCCATTAGCTTTCTGGCAAATACCAAGTATCGTAAATTTTTGAAAAATACGCAGGCTGGCGCCGTCATCATTACGGCGAAAGATGCTGATTCAATTAATGGCAATGCTATTGTTGTTGACGATCCTTATGTCGCTTACGCCCGAATAGCCGCATTACTATATCCACCCGCCAGGGTTGCAGAGTCTGGGATCCATGCTTCGGCGGTGATTGACCGCAATGCAAAAATTGATGCGTCAGCTGCTATTGGCCCCCAATGCTATATAGGTGCTGGCGTTGAAATTGCTGCCAATGTGCAAATTGGTCCGGGTTGTATCCTCGAACAGGGTGTCCGTGTCGGCGCAAATAGTATTCTGGT
>DASSWO010000123.1:0-2081 GCA_035704795.1 Methylophaga sp.
AAACAGCTAACAACAGGCGGGGTTTGGCAAACAACACAGACGGACTCCGGAAATTCAGTGAATGCGCATATTATGAACGAGCGCCAGAAAAATGCGAAAAATTCTGTAAAAACCGGAGATTAGAGAAAATGGAGGCTGGGGTCGGAATCGAACCGGCGTACACGGAGTTGCAGTCCGCTGCATGACCACTCTGCCACCCAGCCGGGTGAACCTGTTTAAGACTAAAAAGCCGCAGTAGTAACTTGGACTAACCGCGGCTTTTTCGTGTTCTTGGAGCGGGAAACGAGATTCGAACTCGCGACCCCAACCTTGGCAAGGTTGTGCTCTACCACTGAGCTATTCCCGCTTAGGAAGACGTGCATTATAGGCAGTTAAATTTATCTGTCAAGCCTTATCCATCAATACCGGCAAGGCTGCTTTGAGGTAACTGATCATAGAAACCAAAGTCAGGATCGCAGCAATATATAACAGCACCACGCCGATCTCAAAAATGGGTAAACCAAACAGCGGTTTATAAAAAATCAGGCAACCAATGGCGATCATTTGAAAGGTGGTTTTCCACTTGCCCATCGACGAAACCTGGACCACATTGCGGGCACCGATTTCAGCCATCCATTCACGTAATGCGGAAATAGTGATTTCCCGAAAGACGATAACAATGACCGGCAGCAAAATAATCCACGTTGGTGATTCATACAAAATCAGCAACAATGCGACCACCACAATCAACTTATCGGCCACCGGATCAATAAAAGCGCCAAAAGGTGAAGTTTGTTGCCATCTGCGGGCTAAATAACCATCCAGCCAGTCGGTAATCGCAGCCAGAATAAAGACGGCTGTTGCCCATACAGGCGCGCTGGCATGTGGTACAAAATACAAGACCACCAACACCGGAATAAGTAGTACTCGCAGCAGACTGAGCAGATTGGGAATATTCAGCATATTGAATCGTCTTTCCTTGAATGAATCTATGGTAGCACTTCCTAAGGGCTTATTTATCTTTCATCTCCACCACTGCTTGAGGCTATTTTTGTGTCTGGCAAGGCGGAAAGTGCGTCGTGTAGTTATTCTACATCAGCAATTGACAACGCAGTCGGGCGCAAAAATAGTCCCAGCCCTGCGGGTTGTGACTGAAAAAGCGTCACTCTGTGTTGCTCGTTGTTTGTTTAGAATCACTAAACGGCTCTCCTCGCGCCTTGATTGACGCTTTTTCAGCTCACAACAGAGGCGGAGATGAAAGATAAACAAGCCCTGCCTAATTGTCGCCATGAAAGCTGTCGTAAATTTTTTGTGCCAGTGCTTTGCTGATGCCATCAACACTTGCCAAATCTTCAACACCGGCACGCTTTACTTCCTGCAGACCACCGAATTGCTGAAGGATTTTTTGCCGACGCTTGGCACCCAGTCCTGGGATTTCTTCCAAACTTGAAGTATTACGGGCCTTGGCACGTCTGGCACGATGACCGGTAATGGCAAAACGATGCGCTTCGTCGCGCACTTGTTGCAATAAATGCAACGCCGGTGAATCGGCAGATAAAACCACTTCACCATCTCGCCCTACCAAAAACAATGTTTCTTCGCCGGGCCGGCGTTCCGGGCCTTTGGCAATACCCAGGATCGGCAAATCCGATAAATTTAGTTCAGCCAATACTTCACGGGCCTCAGTAATTTGGCCTTTACCACCATCTATTAATAACAAGTCAGGGCGTTTGCCCTCGCCCTTTTGCAAGCGGGTAAAACGGCGACTCAGCGCCTGATTCATCGCTGCATAATCATCACCGCCGGTAATGCCTTCAATATTAAATTTGCGGTAATCGGCTTTAATTGCACCTTCCAGACCAAATACCACACAGGACGCCACTGTGCGCTCACCGCGGGTATGACTGATATCAAAACATTCCAGGCGTTTGGGTAATTCATCGAGTTGCAGGGCTTCTTGCAAGGCTTCAAAACGTTGCAATAAATTGGCACGGCTGCTCAAACGCTGGGTCAGACTGATCTCGGCATTGGTCATCGCCATTTGCAGCCAGCGGGTCGCGTTACCGCGTTGTGGTTGACGGATACTGACTTTATGGCCGGAT
>DASSWO010000214.1:0-2455 GCA_035704795.1 Methylophaga sp.
GCAACCGGGCGGGGCCTTTAATTTGGTACGCAAATTGTTGGCGCTCAATGACAATAATCCCAAAACGCCGCGGGTCGAAATCATTCTTTTATCGCGTAATAGTGCTGATACCGGACTACGTGTTTTTAACTCCATTCAGCATCATGCGTTGAAAATCAGCCGGGCGGTATTTACCTCTGGAAGTAGCCCTTATCGGTATGTGGCACCATTCAGCGCCAGCCTGTTTTTATCTACCAGTCCGGAAGATGTGCGCATGGCGCTTGATGCAGGCATCGCGGCAGCAACGATTTTTCCCTCCAATGTTGGCAATAATTCTGAATTTGAAGAACTGCGTATCGCTTTTGACGGCGACGCTGTGCTGTTTTCTGATGAATCAGAGCGTATTTTTAAAGAACGCGGCTTGGAAGCCTTTACCCAGAATGAACAAAAAACTGCTCGTGAACCGTTATCTGGCGGGCCTTTCAAAGACTTTCTGTTAGCTTTGAATCGTATCCAGACTGAATATCCGGAGAATCAGGCGCCTATTCGTACCGCACTGGTCACTGCCCGATCTGCACCAGCACACGAACGCGTTATTCGCACCCTACGCGAGTGGGGCATTCGGATAGATGAAGCGATTTTTCTCGGTGGTATGGAAAAAGGTCCTTTTTTGAAATCGTTTGGCGCCGATATCTTTTTTGATGACCAAGAACAACACTGTGAATCAGCCAAAGCCCATGTGGCCACCGGTCATGTGCCCCATGGTATTGCTAACCAACCTAAAAAAATAATATCTGAGGAATAAGCGTGGCCAAGCAAGGAGAAGGTGTTCAGCGCTTTATTCGGCAACTGAGCGAAGACAAAATGCCGGTATTTTCCAATACCGTCACTGAAGTCACCAATGTCGTTAGCAGTCAGGATACCTCTGCTGTCGATGTCGCCAGAGTCATTCTGCGTGATGCGGCGTTAACCGGTCGTTTGCTAAAAATGGCTAATAGCATGCATTACAATCGGCAGGGTCAGGTTATCAGCACGGTTTCCAGAGCCGTTATGGTTATTGGTTTTGAGCAGGTTAAAGCGTTGGCATTAACGCTGGTGTTAGTGGACAGCCTGGCTGATGGCAAACAGCGCCAAAAGCTTATCGAAGAAATGGCGCAATCGTTTCATGCTGCCATTCAGGCCCAGGAACTGGCGGTAAAAATGAAATTACCCCAAGCCGAAGATATTTTTATTGCTGCTTTATTGTCACGGCTCGGCAATATGGCCTTTTGGGCATTTGCCGACAATCAAGCTGAACAAATCCTTGACCTGATAAACAAACAATCAATGCCTGAAGAAGCAGCCGAAATGGAAGTGCTGGGCTTTACGCTACAAAGTTTGACACGCGGTCTCAGTGAAGCCTGGTTGCTGGGAGACATGCTGGAAAAAAGCCTGAATCCCCGTAACCACGATGCGGCTTCTGAAATCATTAGAAGCGCTAATCAACTTGCGATGGTTTCGCAACAAGGCTGGGAAAACCCACAAACTTTACAATGGTTTACCGACACCGCAAAACAGCTGGATATGAAGCAAGCTGAACTGACTGATCTGGTTTACCGAAACGCACAACAAGCACGGCAAATTACCCGGTTATGCGGTATTAATGATGCTGAGTTATATATCGCCATACCGCCGAATACTCCCGAAGACTTGCCAGAATCAGACGTGGTCATTGATATTGGTGGCAATATAGAAATAGAACCAGTTGCTAACGATGAGCCACCCCGGCCAGACGCTATGTTGCAATTGCAAATGCTGCAGGATATTTCAGCAGCTATACAGGAAAAGCCTGGCCTAAATGTCATTCTCGAAATGGTGTTGGAAGGAATTTATCGAGGCATTGCCATGGATAGAGCTATTTTTACTGTGCTGTCACCAGACCGTAAAAAGCTGCAATGCAAATATGCACTGGGTGCAGACAATGAAAAGCTTACCGATGACCTCATTATCGACATTACGCATCCAACGAATGTTTTTGCCAAAGCACTTAAAGAGACCCGTGCTCAGTTACTACCTGCAGATCCTCGTGTACTGAATGGCACATTGGCTAAAACCACGCTCGACTTACTGGGTAAACCACCTTATCTTTTGATGCCGGCGATAGTTGCCGGAAAAGTAATTGGTTTATTCATTGCTGATCGTAATCTCACGCAACGTTCAATTGATAAAGCCGATCAGATGGCATTCCAGCAGTTTTGTCAGCAGGCGAATATGGGATTAACGTTTTTAAAACTGCAAGGCTAGTTTTGCCAAGTTTAACTGGCTATAATAGCCGACTTGATTAGGTATGAATGTATATCTGAGAAGCATTGCGAGAGTGGCGGAACTGGTAGACGCGCTGGATTTAGGTTCCAGTAGGGCAACCTGTGAGAGTTCGAGTCTCTCCTCTCGTACCATCCGAAATTGCTGGTCAACACCAACAATATTCTGATTCCCC
>DASSWO010000274.1:0-3829 GCA_035704795.1 Methylophaga sp.
TTGGTATCCTGATATTCGTCGACCAGCAGATAGTGAATTTTGCCCTGCCATTTTTGCAGCACCTCGCGATGCTCGCGAAATAAAATCACCGGCTGCAAAATCAGATCGTCAAAATCAACGGCGTTGTATGCTTTCAAAGCCTGCACATAGCGTGGATAAACCTGAGCTGCGAATTGTTGTTGAGCGCCATCGGCAACCTGTGCGGCCTGATCTGGCAGGATTAACTGGTTTTTCCATTCCGAAATCTGACTCTGCACCTGTTGAGCATGATCACTGTCGGCAGCAAAATCGCGGCCCATCAAGTCCCGTAATACTGCGAGACTATCCAGCGCATCAAAAATCGAAAAACCAGCGCGATACCCCAGTGATTTACCATCACGTCGTAATATCGTCAGGCCCAGCGTATGAAACGTCGAGACCATTAAGCCGCGCGTTGACACGTCTTTATTACGCATCAATTCGGCGACACGGCTTTTCATTTCGCGCGCTGCTTTATTGGTAAACGTGACCGCGGCGATATTGCTGGCTTTCAGACCACATTGCTCAATCAGATAAGCAATTTTGCGGGTGATAACCCGGGTCTTGCCACTGCCGGCACCGGCTAAAACTAATAAAGGTCCATCGATGTAACGCACAGCTTCCCGCTGTTGCGGATTCAGATCATTCACAAATAATTAATAAGTAGTGTCGAGACGGCGATAGCCAATCGCCTCGGATAAATGGCTGGTCTGGATCTGTTCGCTACCGGCTAAATCGGCAATGGTACGGGCGACTTTTAAAATCCGGTGATAAGCCCGCGCCGATAAACCAAGTCGGCTGATCGCGTGTTCCACTAATTGAAAATCCTGGTCGCGCAAAGGGCAAAATACCTCAAGTTGTTTATGTTGTAGCGCCGCATTGGCTTGACCGGCACGTTTTAGCTGAATCTTGCGGGCTTTAATTACCCGTTTTCTGACGCTTTCAGAGCTTTCCGGCGGCGTTTCACCGGGCTGGGGCCGCAGCAGTTTTTTATCCACCGCCGGCACCTCCAGAAGCAGATCAATTCGATCCATTAACGGGCCGGAGATTTTAGCACGGTAACGACGCACCTGCTCTTCGCTGCAATGACAACGAGATTGCCCCAAATAACCGCAGGGACAGGGATTCATTGCCGCAACCAATTGAAATTTCGACGGAAATTCTGCCTGATTCGCGGCCCGAGAGACCGTTATTTTCCCGGACTCAATCGGCTCGCGTAATACTTCCAACACTTTGCGATCAAACTCCGGCAATTCATCGAGAAATAATACGCCGTGATGGGCAAGCGAGATTTCACCGGGTTTGGGCTGGCTGCCACCACCGACTAAAGCTACTGCTGACGCAGTATGATGCGGCGCGCGGAATGGTCGTTGCCGCCAGCTTTCGACATTAAAACCACTGCTGGCAATCGAGTGAATAGTAGCGGTTTCGATCGCTTCCTGCTCGGTCATCGGCGGCAAAATCCCCGGCAAACGACTGGCCAGCATAGTTTTACCGGTGCCCGGAGGTCCAGCGAAAAGAATACTGTGATTGCCTGCGGCAGCAATTTCCAGGGCGCGGCGTGCTGAAGCTTGCCCCCGAACATCAGCCAGATCGGCGTAATCTGTTTTTGGGCTAATGGACAGTTGTTGATTGGCCGTTAATGGCGTTTGCTGATGCAGATGAGCGCAGACTTCCAGCAGCGTTTTAGCGGCATAACTTTCGCCCTGCTCGGTCAATGACGCTTCTGCCGCATTTTCAAACGGCACCAATAATTGCCGCTGAGCTCTGGCCGTTGCCAGTGCAGTCGGCAACACACCTCTTACCGGCCGTAATTCACCAGTCAAACTCAGCTCGCCGATAAATTCCATTTCATTCAAAGATGACAGCGGAATTTGCTGCGATGCCGCGAGAATGCCTAAAGCAATGGGCAGATCAAAACGGCCACCTTCTTTGGGTAAATCGGCAGGTGCCAGATTGATGGTGATACGTTGCTGGGGGAAATTAAACTGCGAATTAATGATCGCCGAACGCACCCGGTCTTTGCTTTCTTTTACCGCCGTTTCTGGCATGCCGACAATCGACAGACTGGGCAAACCGTTAGATAAATGTACTTCGATGGTGACTTGTTGCGCGTCAATGCCGGTGAGTGCCCGACTGAAAACAGTGGCAATACTCATAACCTATCCCTGGTTGTGAAGTTCAGCTGATTCTAACGGAGTTTCGTTGTTTTTGCCGATATGCTGTCGCTTCGGACTGATTGACTAGATTCGTAAATATTCATGCAAGATACCGATTTTATAAGCAAAGTTTTGCATAATCAGCTCACATTTTGCAATATTCTGGGTTGACTTGCGCATTTCATATGTTAAGGTCTGTTGTTGTCAACTTACCTGCTTTCAATCAAAATCGGAGATAACATGATCAAGCGCCGCTTGAGTACGCTTTTTATACTTATTTCAGGAGCTTTCAGTACAGCAACCCTCGCCGACGAAGTTATTCTCAATGATGGCAGTATCCTAAAAGGCAGTATTAAACAAATCGCCAACGGCCAATTGATCATGGATACCGCGTTTGCCGATGAAGTGACGATTGATTACAGCAAAGTCAGTAAGTTAAGCACTGATCAGAAATACATGATCCAACTGGAAAGTAATGATCGTCTGGTCGGTCAAATCATTCACAATGAATCCGGCCAGCATCAGTTAACCAAAACTGCATTTGGCGATGTACCTCTTAATCCGAACAAAATTCAAAGCCTCTGGGCAACGGACGCTCAACAGCCACAAATGGCTGAACTAGAACAGCAATACGAACAAAAACTGAGCGAAGCCGAAACGGCCAAACAACAAGAAGTTGAACAAA
This sequence comes from Methylophaga sp., assembly GCA_035704795.1. GTDB lineage: Bacteria > Pseudomonadota > Gammaproteobacteria > Nitrosococcales > Methylophagaceae > Methylophaga. The sequence continues at coordinate 2,863 of DASSWO010000274.1, forward strand.
TTCAAACCGCTTATGAATCGCAATTGCAGCAAGTACGCAGCGAAAATGAAGCCTTGAAAGATCCTTGGAGCGGTAACCTGGCGATTGGTATTCAAGGCGCACAAGGTAATACAGACCGGTTTACAGCTAATGGCCGGGGTGAGTTATACCGTAAAACCGATTTAGAACGTATGGCGATGTATATGGAAATCAATTACGCCAAAGAAGAAGACGAACAAACGGTTAACGAAAAACTGGCCGGTATTTCTCTGGAACGCGATATCAGTGAGAATTATTTCGCCCGTGGCAATGCCGATTTTGAGATTGATGATTTTGAAGAACTGGATTTGCGGGCGATTGCTACCGCCAGCATCGGTCGCTTCTTTATCCGCGAAGAAAACCTTATATTCAAAGGCTTCGCCGGTCTCGGTTATCGCTTTGAAAGCTATAGCGATGGTACAAATGAAAAAGATCCAACAGGCGTCTTGGGCTATGAAGTCGATTACGATATGAATAGCCGTCTGCGGTTATTCCATGATGTAACCTACTACCCATCATTTAGCAGTCCGGGTAAAAACTACCTGCTGGTCACCAACGTTGGTGGTGAAATGCCAATTACCAATGATGAAGCCTGGAAAGTGCGTGCCGCACTGCGCAGTCAATACAACAGCATGCCAGCACTGGGTGCTGAGAAAACTGATACCAGCTATCGGCTGAATCTGGTTTACGACTGGGATTAAATGCCAGACTGAATCAAATGGGTGACAAAATCTGGCCGTTTGTTTTGCAAATGGCCAGTTTGTCGCCAGACCAGGTGAATCGGTTTCAATAAAGCGTTATCGGCCAGCGGTATGACCGCCAACTCACCGCGCTGCTGCTCGTTGATAACCGCCGAGGCTAATACCAGCGAAATTCCTACACCGGCAATCACTGCTTTTTTAACAGCTTCGGTACTGCCTAACTGCATCGTGATTTTTGGCATATTCGA
>DASSWO010000015.1:0-6187 GCA_035704795.1 Methylophaga sp.
GACGCCTTAGAAATGGCACAGCCGCTGCCGGTGAAACTGACGTCGACAATCTTGTCATCTTCCAGTTTTAAATAGACCACCAATTTGTCGCCACACAGCGGATTATTGCCATGCGCGAAGTGGTTGGCATCATTAATCTCACGAAAATTACGCGGATTTTTATTGTGATCCATGATCACCTGTTGATAAAGATCGCGTAAATCGCTCATCAGGCAAATAGCTCCTGTGTTTTGATAATGGCTTTGATCAGTGCTTCAACATCATCATCATTGTTATAAAACGCAAACGAAGCGCGGGCGGTCGCCGGAATATCGTAAAACTCCATCACCGGCTGCGCACAATGATGGCCAGTACGAATGGCCACGCCCCGCTGATCAAAGATAGTGCCGACATCGTGGGGATGTACGCCGTCGATCATAAAAGAAATCACCGAGGCTTTATCTTTGGCTGTGCCAATGATTTCAACACCAGACAACGCATTGATTTTGGCAGTTGCCAATTCCAGCAAATGATGTTCCTGGGCAGCGATGTTATCGATACCAATCGCCCACATATAATCAATGGCTGCGCCCATACCAATCGCACCAGCAATATGCGGTGTGCCGGCCTCAAATTTGTACGGCAATTCGTTATAAATGGTTTTATCGAAACTGACTGACAGAATCATATCGCCACCGCCCTGATAAGGCGGCATGGCATTTAATAATTCTTCACGACCGTAAAGCGCACCGATGCCGGTCGGCGCGAACATTTTGTGCCCGGAAAACACATAAAAATCGCAGTCCAGATCCTGTACATCAACCTGCATATGTGGCACAGCCTGAGCGCCATCAACCAACACAGTAATGCCTTTAGCATGCGCTTTAACAGCCATCATTTTGACCGGATTGATGGTGCCTAATGCATTAGACACCTGGCCAACTGCCAGCAATTTGGTTTTGCTGGTCAGCATGGCGTCAAAATCAGTCAAATCCAATTCACCGGATTGGGTCATTGGAATCACTTTCAACTTGGCGCCGGTCTGCTCGCACAAAATCTGCCACGGGACAATATTGGCGTGATGCTCCAGATGCGAAATCAAAATCTCATCACCGGCTTGCAACATCGGCCGCAGATAGCTTTGTGCCACCAGATTGACGGCTTCTGTCGCGCCGCGGGTAAAAATGATCTCTTTATCTGATTTGGCATTGATAAATTGCCGCACTTTGCTGCGCGCCAGCTCATGGGCATCGGTGGCCCGCTGGCTGAGTTTGTGTACACCACGGTGAATATTGGCATTATCGTGATGATAATATTCATTAATTTTGTCAATAACTTGCAACGGTTTTTGACTGCTGGCTGCATTATCCAGATACACCAAAGGATAGCCGTTCACTTCCTGATGCAGGATAGGAAAGTCAGCGCGAATCGCTTGTAAATTTAATGCCGTCATAAACCTCAACTTCTTGGTAAACGCTGCTCAATAACGCGGGTAATAGCATCACGGATCGCAGGATCTTCAACCCGCTGAATGACATCGGCTGCAAAAGCAAAGGTCAGCAAACTGCGGGCACTGGTTTCGCTTAAACCACGGGCACGCAAGAAAAATAATGCGGATTCATCAATCTGACCGACTGCACTGCCATGACCACATTTGACGTCATCGGCGTAGATTTCCATTTCCGGTTTACTGTCGATTTCACAACCGCGTGACAGTAACAGGTTCTTATTAGCCTGATTGGCGTCGGTTTTCTGTGCGTCTTTGTAGACCATCACTTTGCCGTTAAATACCGCATGGCTTTGGCCATCCAACACACCTTTATATAGCTCGTCACTGGTGGTGTTGGGTACGGTATGGTCAATGCGGCTGTGATTATCAACATGTTGCTGACCATCCACTAGATACAAACCATTCATCGTGACATGCGACCGTTCACCCAATAAATCGCTGTGTATATCATTACGGGCCAATTGTGCACCCAACGAAATATTGTGGTTATGCCATTGACTGCTTTCGGCTTGTTTCGCTGCCATGGTCGCCACATGAAAGTGCGCCAGTGATTCACGCTGTAATTTATAATGAAATAACTCTGCAGAGGCCGCCAAATTGACTTCGGTAATGACATCGGTCAACCCGGTGACACCCTCTTTACTGGCATATATCTCAACAAAGCTAGCTTGTGCCGATTCTTCAAGCACCACAACATTACGCAAATGCACCGCCAAATCCTCGGTAACACCGGAATTAACAACCAGCAATTCAATTGGTTTTTTCAGTTTGACGCCAGCCGCCACATGAATAAACACACCTTCGCTCATCAACATGGTGTTGAGTGCGTTAAAGCCGGTTTTTTCGAGAAAAATCTGCTGATTTAAATAGGGCGCTGCCTGTTCAAGGCTCTGTGACAATGGTTTAACTGTCACACCATCCGGCAAACTACTGAGACTGGACGCCGTGAAATCAACATGTCCATCAACAATGACTAATTGATAAGCGTCATTAAGCAATTGCCAGTCACTAACGACTACATGGCCGGGCTGGGCAACATCGTGATTAAACGATTGCTGCGACAAATGCCACAAACTGGTGTATTTCCAGTCTTCGTCTTTTTTGCCCGGCAGGCCTTTTTGTGCAAACTGCGCTTGGCCAAGCTTGCGTAACCGCCGCCAGGTTTCATCAGGCAGACCATTTTCCCGGCGCATTTCGGCAACCGAAATAAAGTCTGTATGAAATTCCGTCAACTGTTTCATGCCGGCAAACCTACTGGTTCTTTAGCCCAGCTATAGCCGGATTTTTCCAGTTCTTTAGCAAGATTTTTATCCCCTGATTTAACAATCCGGCCTTCAGACAAGACGTGGACAAAATCCGGCACGATATAATCAAGCAGACGCTGATAATGGGTAATCATAACGATTGAGCGATCTTCACCGCGAAGCGCATTGACGCCTTCAGCAACTACTTTCAGCGCATCGATATCAAGACCGGAATCAGTTTCATCGAGAATTGCCAGCGTCGGCTCTAACAAGGCCATTTGCAGAATTTCGTTGCGTTTTTTCTCACCGCCGGAAAAACCTTCATTAACGCTGCGGTGTAAAAACTGCTCGTCCATTTTTACCAGTTCCATTTTGCTGCGAACCAGCGTCAGAAAATCGATAGCATCAACTTCATCCAACCCCTGATATTTACGAACGGCATTCAGCGCCGCTTTTAACAGGTAAATATTGCTGACGCCGGGGATTTCTACCGGGTATTGAAACGCCAAAAACACGCCGCGCTGCGCCCGTTCTTCAGGCGCCAGTTCCAGCAGGTTTTCATCTTTATAAATGATTTCGCCTTTGGTAATGTCGTACCCTTCTCGGCCAGCCAGTACATTTGAAAGTGTGCTTTTACCGGCACCATTGGGGCCCATAATGGCATGCACTTCACCGGCATTAACGGTTAAATCAATACCGCGTAAAATTTCTTTACCATCGATGGTGGCGTGTAGATTTTTGATTTCTAACATTTTCATATTTGTTAACTCTGTTTAATTCGTATTTATTGTCTGGTTTAACCGACCGAGCCTTCCAGCGACAGTCCTAAAAGGTTCTGTGCTTCAACAGCAAATTCCATCGGCAGCTCACGGATAACCTGTTTGCAAAAACCATTGACGATCATCGATACCGCATCTTCGACATCCAGACCGCGTTGTTTGCAATAAAACAGTTGGTCTTCGCTGATTTTGGAGGTAGAGGCCTCATGCTCAACCTTGGCAGTCGGGTTTTTGACTTCAATGTACGGGAAGGTATGCGCTGCGCACTTATCGCCCATCAGCAATGAGTCACATTCCGTGTAATTACGTGCATTCTCAGCATTCGGACCAATTCGTACTAAGCCCCGATAGGCATTCGACGACCGGCCAGCTGAAATCCCTTTAGAAATAATGGTCGAGCTGGTGTTTTTACCGAGATGAATCATCTTGGTACCGGTATCAGCCTGCTGCATATTGTTAGTCACAGCGACCGAATAAAATTCGCCGGTCGAGTTGTCACCTTGCAGAATGACGCTTGGATATTTCCAGGTAATGGCTGAGCCGGTTTCTACCTGTGTCCAGGACACTTTTGAACTTTCACCACGGCAAGCAGCACGTTTGGTCACAAAGTTATAAATACCGCCTTTGCCGTTTTCATCGCCGGGATACCAGTTTTGCACTGTTGAATATTTGATTTCAGCACGATCCATGGCGACCAGTTCGACCACCGCCGCATGCAGCTGATTTTCATCTCGCATCGGCGCAGTACAGCCTTCTAAATAGCTGACATAACTATCGTCATCGGCAATGATTAGCGTCCGCTCAAACTGACCAGTGTTGGCCGCGTTGATCCGGAAATAAGTCGACAATTCCATCGGGCAACGCACGCCTTTCGGAATATAGACAAACGAGCCATCGGTAAATACCGCTGAGTTCAAGGCCGCATAATAGTTATCTTTATAGGGGACCACGCTGCCCATATATTTTTTAACCAATTCCGGATGCTCATGTACAGCCTCGGAAATCGGCATAAACAAAATGCCTTGCTTGGCTAAGGTGTCTTTAAAAGTATTAGATACCGACACACTGTCAAAAACGGCATCAACCGCTACACCGGCCAGACGTGCCCGCTCATCAAGCGGCACCCCTAACTTTTCATAAGTACGCAGCAATTCCGGATCGACTTCATCAAGACTTTTCGGGCCGTCCGTTTTCTTTTTCGGCGCACTGTAATAGCTGACCGACTGATAATCGATTTCAGGATAGTGCACATGCGCCCACTCAGGCTTATCCATCGTCAGCCAGTGACGATAGGCTTTTAAGCGAAATTCCAGCATAAATTCCGGCTCATTTTTAATCGCCGAAATCTGCCGGACCACGTCTTCATTTAAACCGGGCGGCAAGCTGTCGGATTCAATATCAGTAAAAAAGCCTGCTTTATATTCGCGACCAGTGATCGCTTCTAATTGTTGTGTTTGCGTTTGTTCAGTCATGATGACCACCATTCTGTAACGTAACTTGTGTCGCCTTTTTCAAAGACGGATAAAACTGTATCGGCCGCGTATCACTAATGACGGGGGCAGTCATATTAGTGAGCTTCACTTCATCCAAAGCGTGAAACACGGCATTATTTATTTGTGTCCAATTGGTTTGGACGGCGCAATGCGTTTCTTGCTCGCAGTGGCTGTGATCACTGACACATTCCGTTAATGCAATTGGGCCTTCAATGGCAGTGATAATTTCTGCGACCGAAATATTTTGGGGGTCACGGCTCAGACTGTAACCACCTTGCGCGCCGCGCTCGGAATTCAATAAACCGCCGGCGGATAACGCCTTTAAAACTTTACGCACCGTTGGCAGCGGCACTTGCACCGCATCCGCCAATGTGTGCGCACTATGCTGAAATTGACGCTTGGCTGCGAGATAGCTCATCAGCACAATGCCATAATCTGTCAGTTTTCCCATACGAAGCATAAGATGCCCTCCAATTGGTACCATTATAGTATCATTTACCTGAATAACCAACTGGAATACTCAGTTATTGCCATCGACCCAGTAACTTAAAACTTAGGCAAACACTGAAAGGCCTATAAAAATATGCGACAATCCCTGGTCGTTCATTTTATGGTCGTGAACTTCGTGGCCAATACGATTACTAATTGTCGCAAGTTTTTTCTTATTAATTATTTGAGAGCTATCAAACAATGAAATTGAAATTTATCGCTTTTTTACCCTTGTTATTCGGAGCAAATGTAATGGCCCAAGCCACCCTCGATTCAGAACAGCAGAAACTCAGCTATATTTTTGGTATTCAAGTCGGACAAAATATGAAATCTGAAGGCGTTGATTTAGATATCGATGCATTTGCTGCGGGTGTACAAGATATGCTGGATGGTAAACAGCCACAGTTAGATCAAGCAACTGCTGAACAAGTGATCAGCGAATTCCAGCAAAAAAAATCACAAGAACTGGCTGAAATCATGAACAAAAAACAGGCTGAGTCAAAAGCTTTCATGGCAGAAAACGCCAAAAATCCGAATGTTAAAACCACTGAAAGTGGCCTGCAGTATGAAATTCTTGAAGCCGGTGATGGTGCTACACCAACCTTAGATGACAAAGTTATCGCCCATTACGAAGGCACTTTGATAGACGGGACCAAATTCGACAGCTCTTATGATCGTGGCGAGCCCGCCACT
>DASSWO010000029.1:0-25515 GCA_035704795.1 Methylophaga sp.
CGGCATTCGACTTTTTCCGGCTCGCTGGCGGTGGTTTCTTCGCCGTTAATATTCCGGGTGTAATCACATTCCGGATAACCGGTACAGCCGATAAAGCGGCCACTGCGACCCAAACGGCTGGATAACTGTTTGCCACATTTCGGGCAATTTTCGTCCATCAACTCCTGAGTCACATCGCTGCGCTGGACTTCTTTGTCTTTGGTTTCGACCTGTTCTTTGAAAGGCCCCCAGAAATTACGCAGCAGCGGGATCCACTCTTCTTCACCACGCGACACCGCATCCAACTCATCCTCGAGCTTGGCGGTAAAGCTGTAATCAACATACCGGGTGAAATGCTCAACCAGAAATTTACCAACTACCCGGCCAACATCTGTGGGATGAAAACGTTTGGTAACCAACTCCACATATTCACGCTGTAACAACGTCGAAATAATGCTGGCATAGGTCGATGGCCGGCCAATATCATGTTCTTCAAGGCTGCGTACCAGACTGGCTTCACTGTAACGCGGTGGTGGCTCGGTAAAATGTTGTTCGGGACGGATTTTATGCAGTGTCACGACATCACCTACCGACATCGGTGGCAGCAGATTTTCGTCTTTATCGGCTTTACTGTCGTCCTGACCTTCCAGATAAACGCTCATAAAACCGGGATTAACCACTGTCGATCCATTGGCACGGAAAAAATTGCCTTTGCCACAACCCAAATCGACGGCAACAGTGTCTAAAGTGGCATTTACCATCTGACTGGCCAGCGCCCGCTGCCAGACCAGCGTGTACAATTTCAGCTGATCAGCTGATAAATACGCTTTCATATCCTCAGGTGTGCGCAATACTGAGGTGGGCCGAATCGCCTCATGCGCTTCCTGAGCGTTTTTGGATTTGGTTTTGTATTGCTGTGGTTTACTGGGCAGCACTTTATTGCCATAACGCTCAGCAATAAATTCGCGAATTTCGCTGATGGCGTCATTGGCCAGCGTCACCGAGTCGGTGCGCATATAGGTGATCAAACCCACAGCACCCTCACCGGTATCAACACCTTCATAGAGCTGCTGAGCCACGCTCATGGTGCGCTGGGCACCAAAGCCAAGTTTGCGAGAGGCTTCCTGCTGCAAAGTTGACGTGGTGAATGGCGCGGCAGGATTACGTTTGCGTTGTTTTTTCTCAACATGCGTGACCAGCAATTTACCGTCAGCGGCTTTAATGAGCGTGGCAACGACTTTGTCGGCCTGCCCAGTATTATCAATGCTGAACTGGCTGAGTTTTTCGCCCTGGTAATGGGTCAGCTTGGCCTGAAACGGGGTTTTATCAATCTCCGTATCAGCTTCAATGGTCCAGTATTCCTGGGCTTTAAAGGCTTCGATTTCCAGCTCGCGCTCGACAATCATCCGGAGTGCTGGACTTTGCACCCGGCCAGCCGATAAGCCACGGCGGACTTTTTTCCAGAGCAGTGGCGACAAGGTGAAACCCACCAGATAATCCAGCGCCCGGCGTGCTTGCTGCGCATTGACCAGATCCATCGATAATTCGCGTGGATTGGCGACCGCGTCATTTACGGCTTGTTTGGTGATTTCATGAAACACCACACGGTGGGTTTCTTTGTTTTTGAGTACACCTTTGTTTTTCAGCAGTTCATACAGATGCCAGGAAATCGCCTCTCCCTCGCGATCCGGATCCGTTGCCAGATACAGTGAGTCGGCTTTTTTCATGGCTTTGGCGATGGCATCAACATGTTTACTGTTGCGCTCGATTATCTGATATTTCATGGCGAAATCATTACTCGGATCCACCGCGCCTTCTTTCGGTAACAAATCGCGGACATGCCCATAAGATGCGAGCACTTCTACGTCATTACCAAGGTATTTTTTAATAGTCTTGGCTTTGGCCGGCGATTCGACGATGACGAGTTTTTTTCCCATAGATTTCTTCACCAAATATTATCCATTTAAAATAACAAAGCCCGTAAAAACGGGCCTTGTCAGGATGCATCAGAGGACGCGTTCAGTGAATGACCGCTTCCATATCTTCAAACACCAGATCTTCCATCCAGGCATAGGCCACTTCTCTGCCCGGCTGATAAAACAACACCATTAATACCACCCATTTCAACTGTTCCAGATCAATCTCTTCGCTATCCAGTGCCAGCACACGCTCAATAACAACTTCGCGGGTTTCGACATCTAAAACACCAACCTGTTCCAGAAACAGCAAATAGCCGCGACAATGCACATCCAGCCGCTCCATTTCGCTGTCATTAAAGACACGGATTGAAATATCGGGGTTATCTAATTGCGGCGCGACGACGGTCATGGTGTCTAGCCAATTTAGCGCTTTGTGGATTTCCAGTTCCTGAAAGCCGACCCGCTCCAATTCCAGTTCGAGGGTATCTTTATCAGGCTGTTGGCTGTCTTCAGTGTCGATGTAGTTTTCAAACAAATACAACAACACATCAATTACATTTTCTTTCATCGGCTTCTCTGATGTGGGCTTAGTCAGGCGCCAATGCGTATATATTTGCCTCCAGGCAGTGCACCGACGCGACCTTGCAGCTCCAGTAATAACAGCATGGAGGAAACGGCATCGGCCGTCAATCCGCTGCGCGAAATCAACTGGTCTATATGAATGGGGTCAAATCCCAAATGTTCAAATAATTGTTGATATTCAGCGTCATCAGCAGCTGGCTGGGATTGCTGCTGATTATTTGTCGGCGCATCAGCGATTTGCGCAAATTCTGCCAGTGCTCCAAGTTCTTCGATGATGTGCTCAGCCGTTTCCACCAGCTTGGCACCCTCTCGAATTAGCTGATGACAACCGCGCGCCAACGGATTATGAATCGATCCCGGCATGGCAAATACTTCACGGCTCTGCTCCATCGCCATACGGGCGGTTATTAATGAGCCACTGCGCAGTGCCGCCTCAACCACCAATGTGCCGAGTGATAAGCCACTAATAATGCGATTCCGGCGTGGGAAATTTTCGGCCAGCGGCGGTGTGCCTAAGGGAAATTCAGAAACAATCGCGCCCTGTTGAGCGATTTGATGAGCCAGATCCCGGTTTTTTGCAGGATAAACCCGATCTAATCCCGTTCCGACTACTGCAATGGTTTTGCCGCCACCCGCCAAAGCCCCTTTATGCGCTGCGGCATCAATACCATCCGCCAGCCCACTGCAAATTTGTAAGCCGCCACGGGATAGATACCGGGCAAATTCAAAAGCACTATCTTTGCCAGCATGGCTGGGATTGCGACTACCGACAATTGCCAGCTGCCAATTTGCCAGACAATCAATATTACCCTGCACAAACAAAAGCGGCGGCGGATCCGGGATTTCTTTAAGCAACGATGGATAACGGGGATCAGTTAGCGTCAGCACATAACGATCCGGCGCTTCAAGCCAAAGCAGATCTTGCTCAACCTGCTGCCAATCGGGTGTCTGTAAAGCCCTCTTCAGTTTGTCAGGCAGGTTTTTAACCTGGCCCGGCCGCTGAAACAAACTGCTCGCCTGATTAACCTGCGCCATCAATCTGGTAAAGGTCACCGGCCCGACACCTTTGGTGCGCAGCAAGGCCAATTGACTGGCCAGTTCCATCTGGCCGGTTGGGAAATCGTCCAGTTTCAGGAGTTACTCCGCTGATTTAACCTTGTCATAAAGATTTACCGCTTGGGTTGATTTCATCACAATGGCATAACTGACTTTATCAAATAAACGGAAAACCAGTGCTTCACCGGCATGCTCATCAGGTAACGTAACTTCATCAGAGCGATCTTCCGTGACCGGATCCTTAATCGTTTCACCCGCTTTGTATAAAGACAAAACATGGCCTAGCTCTAAACCATCGCGGGTCCCCAGATTCAGCACAATAATTTGATATTGACCAACCTGTGAAACACCATCAAATACCGAAATAATCCGACCTGACATTTCGGTATCAGGTGACCGCGGGAAGAAATTCATCTCATAATCATCGGCTTCATTTTCCAACAACCGATCGCCCACCTGCACTTCACGATTGGTAAACGTCAAATCAACAGTCGAAGGATCGCCAATTTCAGTAACGGTTGCATCGCCGGTGTAAATGGCTTCATAACCCAGCAATTCATTAGTATCAGGGTCAATATATTTTTTGCCGCCACGAAACACACTAAAGTTCTGCCCAGCTTCACCGGTTATGCCCCGGGCATAAACATAATCACCGGTGCCAGAAATCAATCGCTCATCACTACTAGCGACAATATAGGGTGCAGAATCTAAAACTTCAGCGCCCACCACTCTGGGTTTTGTCAGGAACGGACCAATATCAGACATGGAGATGGTTGGAATAGGTTTTTCCAACTGCAATTCGCGTATTTCCGGTGACATTTTGTAGGTTTGTTTACCGCGGTTAAGTGACAAAACCGGTCTGCCATCACGATACACCAGCGTTAATTCGTCGCCGGGATAAATCAAATGCGGGTTTTCAACTTGTGGATTGACTTCCCAGATCTCTGGCCAGTGCCAAGGCTGTTGCAAAAACATGCCGGAGATATCCCACAAGGTATCGCCTTTTTTTACGATGTAACGATCCGGGTGATCGGGATTAAGCGCTACTTCATTAGCCAAAATCGGCAAGCTCAGTAAAGCAACAAGTAAAGTCAGGCAAAAACGGCGAATCATCGGCATATCCTCATGGACACGGGGCAGGCTGTCCGCACCCCTCTCAAATGGACAACCTCAGCTAATAGTCTGGTATAAGCCAGCACTTGAATCAAGCGGTCAGACATCAAAACAAGCTTATACACCAGAGTCGATTAAAGTACAAAGTTAACAATCGCTTTTAAGCGTTTGTTGGTAGTCGTTATCTTCCCAAAAAATACAGCAGCCTGAAAAATCACTTTTCAACAGACAAAACTTTGCTGATCATCGGCTTATTTACTGCGAACGGAGTTGATAGCATTCCATTTAACAGTAAAACCTGCCGTCAGTTTTTGGCAACCATCAAGGTATTGACCGTATCTATATCTGATGCCTGAATCGCAAAATCTGGCAAAATAAATCCTGCCGGCTTGTTGTAATGATTTTTCATTGCCGCGCCAGCACTTTACAATAAACGTTTATGATTTTTTAAAGTCAAAGAAATAATTCACAAACAGGTTTGATAAATGGCGATTTTGAATATTCTGCATTTCCCGGATCCACGGCTGCGAAACAAAGCTCTGCCCGTTGAAACCGTTGATGATGAAATCCGTCAGCTGGCGCATGATATGCTGGAAACCATGTATCAGGCACCGGGCATAGGTCTTGCTGCAACGCAGGTTAACGTCTTAAAGCGGGTGATTGTCATTGATATTTCTGATGACAATTCTGATCCGCTGATTCTGGTGAATCCTGAGCTTGTTCAAACCGAAGGCGAACGCGAATTTCAGGAAGGCTGTTTGTCGGTACCCGAGGCCTATGAAATGGTCACCCGCGCAGATACCATTAGATTCAAAGCGTTGGATTTAGATGGCAAACCGTTTGAACAATCCGCCGAAGGATTGCTGGCAACCTGTGTGCAGCATGAAATTGATCACTTGGACGGCAAATTGTTTGTTGATTATTTGAGCAATTTGAAGCGGGACCGGATCCGCAAGAAACTCGAAAAACATCAGAAACAAAAACTGTAAGGACGTTCATGCGCATCATCTTTGCCGGCACGCCGGATTTCGCAGCGGCCAGCCTGGCAGCGTTACTGGCCGCCGGCCATCAGATTGTTGCCGTCTACAGCCAACCCGATCGTCCATCCGGTCGTGGCCGTAAACTGACAGCCAGTCCGGTTAAACAACTCGCCTTGCAACATCATATTCCGGTCGAACAGCCGTTAAATTTTAAGGATCCAATGGATCGCCAACGATTGGCCGATTATCAGGCTGATATCATGGTGGTAGTGGCCTATGGTTTGATTCTGCCGCAAGCTGTTTTGGATACACCCACATTTGGCTGCCTTAATATTCACGCCTCTTTATTACCACGCTGGCGCGGCGCGGCGCCCATCCAGCGGGCAATATTAGCCGGCGATAGTGAAACCGGTGTCTGCATTATGCAAATGGCTGCAGGTCTGGACACCGGGCCAGTTTTGACACGGCTGGCCCTGCCCATTTCAGGCAATGACACTGCCCAATCATTACACGACAAATTAGCATGTTTAGGGGCGGATGCTTTATTAGCGACGCTTGATAATTTAGTGGCTTTACAAGCGCAGGCGGTTGCCCAGGATGATAGTCAGACGTGTTATGCCGATAAATTACAAAAAGCTGAGGCAATTATTGACTGGCAACAAAGTGCTGTCCAGATTGACCGGCAAATCCGCGCCTTTAATCCGTGGCCGGTCGCGCAAACCTTTTGGCGCAGCGAGACTTTACGGATCTGGTCAGCGCAACTCAGTAATGAAGCTATAACCGGCCAGGCCGGCGAGATTGTCCGTGTTGATCGTGATGCTTTGCTGGTTGCAACCGGCGATGGCATCTTAAACATCCGGCAAATACAATTGCCAAGTAAACGCAGCATGGCTGTTGCCGATTTGTTAAACTCACAAACCATCAAAACAGGCGAGCAGCTTGGCTAAATCATCATCGCTTTGCCCGCGCAGTGCAGCAGCCAAAGTCATTACGACAGTGGCGCAACAAAAACAATCACTGAATCCGGTTTTAACAGCCGCTTTAACCACGTTGCCAGTTGGGCAACGCAGTCTTTGTCAACAATTAAGTTATGGTGTGCTGCGGTTTTATCCAAGCTTGCAGTCGCTGGCTGATCCGCTGCTACAGAAAAAACTGAAGAGTAAAGACCAGGATATATACGCGTTGTTACTGATAGGGATATATCAATTACGTGAGCTACGTATTCCTCCTCATGCCGCTATTTCTGAAACTGTTGATGCCGCCAGCCTGCTTGGTAAAAACTGGGCTAAAGGCTTGCTTAATGCCTGTTTACGCCAATATCAACGCCGTCAGACAGAGTTGGAAAATCAAGCCCATGCCAGCGATGTGGGTCAGTTTGCTCATCCTCAATGGTTGATTGACGCTATTCGCCATGACTGGCCGGATCATTGGCAGCAAGTGCTTACTGCTAATAATCAGCAAGCCCCGATGTTTTTGCGGGTTAATCATCAAAAAACCACCACGGTTGAATTTCAAGCCCTTTTGGCTGAAAAGCAGATCAGTAGCCAGTTATTGAATGAATGCCCACAAGGTTTATTGCTGGACAAGGCCTGCGATATTAATGATTTACCGCATTTTGCTGATGGCTGGGTGTCGGTACAGGATGGCGCTGCGCAACAGGTGGTTTCTTTACTCGATTTACAGCCCGGCATGCAGGTACTCGATGCCTGCGCAGCGCCGGGAGGCAAAACAGCACATATGTTGGAATTGGTGCCGGACCTGTCGATGCTGGCTTTGGACATTGATGCTCAGCGTCTGCAACGGGTATCAGAAACCTTAAACCGACTGGGTTTAAACGGAAAAACTATAGCGGCTGATGCGGCAGAGTCCACCCACTGGTGGCAGGGAGAACGTTTTGATCGTATTCTCATTGATGCGCCGTGCAGTGGCAGCGGTGTCATTCGTCGGCATCCGGATATCAAACTTCTCCGCCGTGCGGAAGATATCGACCAACTGGCAGCGCGTCAGCAGCAATTATTAGATAATTTGTGGCCATTACTGAAACCAGAAGGCATCTTGGTTTACACTACCTGTTCGGTATTTGACCGGGAAAATGCTGGCCAGATCCAAGCTTTTTTACAACGTCACACTGATGCCCGTCTGATCGAAGCCGTTCAGCCACCGGCCCGTAAAGCACAATATGGCTATCAAAGATTGCCAGGGGATGATGCTTTTGATGGATTCTTTTATGCCTGTTTACAGCGCTGCTAGGCGCTTAATGCAACTGCTGTGCTGGCTGGTGTTGCCGATGACGGCACATGCCACGCAATTTACCATTGATCAAGCACAGGTTTATCAGGTTGGTGCTAGCTATACACTTAATGCCACCATCAATTATTCGCTGACTCCACGAGTGCAGGAAGCGCTTAAAAACGGTGTGCCAATCACCTTTTTTCAAGATATCCAACTGTTGGATCGAACACCGCTATTATGGGACTGGTGGCACTGGGATGAAGTTATCTGGTCCACGGAAGTCCGTTACGAACTCCGCTATCACGACTTGTCACAACAATACATGCTGCATTCTCTGAATGCTGCAAACCATCGCAACTACACGACCCTTGACAGCGCGTTGAATGCCATGGGTAATATAACTAATTTTATCTTGCCGCCGGCGTTTACCGAAGTCACTGACAATACCATTCAGCGGTTGCGTAGTGGCATTGATTTAACCGCCCTGCCTTCGCCAATGCGCCCGGGCGCGATGATTTCCAGCAAATGGGATCTGACCAGCGATTGGTTTCAAGCCACATGGCCCTCAGACTGATTCGCCGGCTAAGCACCGGCACCGCACCCTATTTTTCACTGGCCATCATGCTATTGTTGTTGGCCTACTTGCTTAGTGCCGCCACCCAGGATAAGTCCCGGCTCAATGATCTGTTCTTAATCATTTTTGGGATCGGACTCAGCTGTATGCTGATACTCGCCGGCTTGCTGGCGCGTGGTTTATGGCGCTTGTATCGTGATTTTCAACGTAAATCTGCCGGATCCCGGCTAACACTCCGGCTGGTCAGTTTGTTTGTGCTGTTAATCGTTGGCTCGACCAGCATTGTTTATGGTTTTTCAGTGCACTTTTTACAGCGTGGTATCAATAGCTGGTTCGATGTGGAAGTCGAACAGGCGTTGAATGACTCTCTCGAACTGAGTCGTAGCGCTTTTGGTATTCGCATGCGTACTCTGCTCCGACAAACCCGGATGATGGCCGGTGTTTTGTCTGAGTTACCAGACAGCAGACTAGGCCATAGTTTGCGTGAACTAAACCAACTCAGTGGCGCGCTGGAATTAAGCATCTGGAATATGGATGGCCGGATTGTGGTGTCGAGCATTGATAACACTGCAATCATTATTCCTAACCGGCCAGATCCAGCCATTGTCCGGCAAATCAGGCAGGGTGAAGATTATATTGGCCTGGATCCTGTTGAGGGAGGGGACTTCCAATTACGGGCCGCCGTCAAGATCCCCGGCGCATCACCTTTAGCTGAAGAGCGTTTGCTGCATGTGCTGTTTCCGGTCAACGAACAGCTGAGCACATTGGGCAAAAACGTCCAGGATGCTTATACCGATTACAAAGAACTCAGTTATCTGCGCCAGCCGTTGGTGATGATTTTTACGCTAACGCTGAGCCTGATCGTATTTTTAACGGTATTGGCCTCAATCTGGTTTGCCGTGTGGATTTCAAGGCGAATCGTGGAGCCATTGCAAGAATTGGCGGAAGGTACTCAGGCCGTGGCCTCCGGCAATTACAATATGCAGTTGACCGCCTCCGGCCATGATGAAATCGGCTTTTTGGTACGGTCGTTTAATCAAATGACCCAGCGTTTAACACAGGCGCGTAATGCCTCACAACGCAGCCACCGCTTGCTCGAACAACAAACCAGTTACCTGACTACAGTATTGGGCAGCCTGTCCAGCGGTGTCATCACCATCGATAAAGATTTATATTTGCGAACCGCTAACGTTGCCAGCAGTAAAATATTAGGGGTCAATTTGCAGCAGCGACTGGAAAGTTCGCTGGATAATCTGGCGCGGTTAAATGACAATCTGCAGTCGTTTGCCATGTTGATCAAAAATTTCACACTAAAGCCCATTGCCTGGGAACAGCAACTTGAACTGAGCCAGACCAAAGGCCGTCAAACATTGATGTGCCATGGTACGCCATTGCCCGGCGAGACCGGCTGGGTGGTCGTATTTGATGATATTACAACGTTGATTCAGGCGCAGCGTCACGCTGCCTGGGGTGAAGTCGCCAGACGTTTGGCGCACGAAATTAAAAATCCATTAACGCCGATTCAATTATCGGCTGAACGCCTGCAACATAAATACGTTTCTCTGGTGCCCGCCGATCAAGCAGAAACACTGACCAAACTGACAAACACGATTGTCCATCAGGTCGAAGCCATGAAAGATATGGTTAATGAATTTTCTGATTATGCCCGCAGTCCTGGTTTGCAACTGGAATGGCTATCCGCCGGCGATTTGCTGCGTGAAGTATTGACGTTGTATCAGAGCAACCCCCAACATCAGTTTGCCTTGTTAAACAGTCAGGAAGATTTGCAAATCCGGGTCGATCGCAACCGTTTCCGCCAAGTGCTGCATAATTTATTAAAAAATGCCATCGAAGCCAGTGAAGAAGCTGGCATGTCGGTGGATATTATTATCAGCTACCACGCGTTGCGTTACCAACATCAGCGCTGGTTGGAAATCACCGTTCAGGATCAGGGTCCCGGTTTCCCTGCTGAGATGATTGATACCTTATTTGAACCTTACGCAACCACCAAAACAAAAGGCACCGGTCTCGGGCTTGCGATCGTTAAGAAGATCATCGAAGAACATGGCGGTGATGTGTGGGCTGAAAACCTGGGTGACGGTGGAGCAGGTATAATTATCAGGTTGCCACTAGAGGATCAGCAGACGTGAGTACCGATAAACCACTGATACTGGTTGTGGATGACGAACCCGATATCCGCAATCTGATTAAAGATATTCTGGAAGATGAAGCCTACCGGGTGGCCACGGCCAGTAATGGCGAAGAAGCGCGCGAGGCATTTGTTAACCATCAACCGCATCTGGTGCTGCTGGACATCTGGATGCCGGATATCGACGGTATCAGTCTGCTCAAAGAATTCAAGCAACAAAACAGCAGCGTCACTATCGTCATGATGTCCGGCCACGGCACTATCGAAACCGCCGTAGAAGCTACCCGTTCCGGTGCCAGTGACTTTATTGAAAAACCATTGTCGATGGCCAAATTGTTGCGCGGTGTCGAACTGGCACTGGAAAATCGTGCCCGGCAGGCAGCCATGCAGCAAGAAATGGCGATTGAGCCGGTGGGCAAAAGCGCCAAGATGACACAGCTGCGCGAACAGGCCGATAAAGTGGCAAGCCACGATATGCCGATTTTATTGGTCGGTGAAGGCGGTACCGGCAAACACTGTTTTGCCCATTATTTACACCGCTTAGGACTATATTCCGCCGGTAAATTTATTGAGTTCAGCCCGGAAAGCTTTCCGCTCGACAGCCATAAACTGGTGACTCTAGCCCAACAAAATTGTCTTTATATTAATGATGTTGCCCTGCTCAGTGATGATGCCCAGGCGCTGATGTTGCATTTATTGGAGAGCGGTCAGCTAAAACAATGCCAGTTGATTTGCGCTACCCAACAGTCGCTGGAAAAAGCGATTAGCCGCGGCGATTTTCTCGAAGGCCTCTATTACCAGCTCAATACCATTACCCTGCAAATGCCGGCGCTACGCGAACATATCGAAGATATCCCCGAGCTTGTGCACTTTTTCGTTGATCAACAGACCACTCAAGCTGGCCTGCCCTATCGGCGATTTACTGTGGCCGCTCAAAATCGGCTGCGCAATTACAACTGGCCAGGCAATATTTTAGAGCTGAAAAACGTAATTCAGCGCATGCTGGTGTTAGGTGATGCTGATGAAATTGATATCAATGATATAGACGCCGCTTTGCATGCCGAACCAGCGCCCAGTGCCGATGATATTGAAGGCATTAATCTGGATTTACCGTTACGCGAAGCACGTGAACAGTTTGAGCGTATTTATTTGCTGCAAAAATTACAGGAAACCGATGGCAATGTTGGCAAAGCAGCCAAATTGGCTGGTATGGAACGAACCCATTTATATCGCAAACTGCGTGCCCTTGGCATCGACAGTAAACAAGTTTAGGACGCTGTTATGAAGATCCTGATTCTCGGCGCCGGCCAGGTCGGAGCCTCTGTCGCTTCGACACTGGCCCGTGAAGATGACGATATAACATTGGTTGATACTGATTTCAACAGTCTGTCGAAACTGCAAGATCACTATGATATCCGCACCATACAAGGGCCGGCTTCGCATCCTGATGTTTTGGCTCGTGCCGGTGCAGCCGATGCTGACTTAGTGTTGGCAGTGACCAACAGTGATGAAACCAATATGGTGGCTTGTCAGATTTGCCATACCCTGTACAACACGCCAACTAAAATCGCCCGTATTCGGGCACCCGAATATTTAGCCAAGCCAGAGCTGTTTAATAACGAAGCCATCGCCATTGATGTACTGATAAGTCCTGAGCAGTTGGTGACCGATTATATTCAGCGTTTGGTGAGTCATCCCAATGCTTTACAGGTACTGGATTTTGCTGATGGTTTGGTACAGCTGGTGGCTGTCAAAGCTTTCCATGGCGGCCCCTTAGTCGGTAACCCACTACGAGATTTGCGTAAGCATATTCCCAAGACTGAAACGCGTGTCGCCGCTATTTTCCGTAACGGCCGGGCGATTGAACCCGAAGCCAATACCGTTATTGAGACAGATGATGAGGTGTTTTTTATTGCCGCCAGCAAAGATATCAATTCGGTTATGGCTGAGCTTCGCCGGCTCGATAAACCGTACAAACGCATTATGCTGGCTGGTGGTGGCAATATCGGTATCCGTCTGGCACGGGCGCTGCAACATGATTATCAAATCAAAATCATCGAGTCTAATCCGGATCGCGCCGATTATTTATCCGAAGAATTATCACAAAGCATTGTGCTGCTCGGTGATGTCGCCAACGAAGAGTTACTGATTGAAGAAGAAATCGACAAGGTCGATCTGTTTTGCGCGTTGACCAATGATGATGAGGCCAATATTTTATCATCGATGCTGGCCAAACGGCTCGGCGCCCGCAAAGTGTTGTCACTGATTAACCGTGCCGCCTATGTCGATTTGGTGGAAAGCGGCAGTATTGATATTGCCCTGTCTCCGCAACAGGCAACCATTGGCAGTTTGCTGGCACATATCCGCCGCGGTGATATTGTGGCCGTGCACTCCCTGCGCCGCGGTGCTGCTGAAGCCTTGGAAGCCATTGCCCATGGCGATAAAAGCTCTTCAATGGTAGTTGGCCGGCGAATTGATGAAATTGATTTACCGCCGGGCACGTCGATTGGCGCGATTGTTCGTGGTAATGAAGTGATTATTGTCCACCGCGATACTGTTATTGAAGCTAAAGATCATGTGATTTTATTTCTGACCAACAAGCGCCATATCAAGGAAGTCGAGCGCCTGTTCCAAGTAGGATTTAACTTCTTTTAATGATGACCAGCTTTTTCAAAAATCATTTTCTGGTCGCTATGCCGTCCTTAATTGATTCGTTTTTTTATCACTCAGTCATCTATTTGTGTGAGCATGACGAAAATGGTGCCATGGGCATAATTATTAACCGGCCAACACGAATAAAACTCTCCGAGTTGCTCGGTCATTTGCATATCGATAATAACAACGACTGGGTGCAAAACCGGACCGTATTATTTGGTGGTCCAGTCAAAAAAGATCAGGGGATGGTGCTCCATGATGGCGGCGCACACTGGAAAAGCACGATGACGGTTGCCGATGATTTATTTTTAACGACTTCCAGTGATATTTTGTCGGTGCTGGGCAGCAGTCAAGGCCCGCAAAATGCCCTGATAACACTCGGTTATGCGGGTTGGGGTGAAGGCCAACTGGAACAGGAACTTGCCGAAAACAGCTGGCTAACTGTGCCGGCCAGTAGTGGTTTGTTATTTGACACCCCTGCTGAGCAGCGCTGGGAAGCCAGTGCCAAACTGCTGGGTATTGATATCCATTTAATGTCCAATAATGCAGGACATGCATGAGCGAGCCCGGTACCGTGATGGGCTTTGATTTTGGCATGAAAAATATTGGTGTTGCCGTGGGTCAGCAATTAACTGGCACTGCCAGCGGCCTGACGGCGCTAAAAGCCCGTGATGGCATTCCGGACTGGCAGCAAATTGCCGATTTAATTCAACAATGGCATCCTCGCCAACTGGTGGTAGGCCTGCCGCTGAATATGGATGGCAGTGAACAACATATGACCGCAGCAGCACGGAAATTTGGCAACCGGCTTAACAATCGTTTTAATATTCCGGTGGCCTGGCAGGATGAACGACTGACTACTTATGAAGCGGTAGCCGCAATGGGCCTTCGTAACAAGTTTCAGTCAGCAAAACGTAGCGATGTTGATCGATTGTCAGCACAAATTATTCTTCAATCATGGTTGGACCAACAATGATAATGCCAAGCTCACACGCAGAACTGCAAACCTTGCTGGAAAATATGGCCAACACGCTGCGAGAACAGTTTGCTGATAAAAAACCGTTACTGGTTGGCATTCACACCGGCGGTGTCTGGGTAGCGCAGGCACTGCAAAGGTTGCTGGGCGAGGACTTCTTCGCCGCGCCGCTCGGGACGTTGAATATTGCTTATTACCGGGATGATTTCACCCGCATCGGCATGCATCCACAGGTCTCCCCATCCGATCTGCCATTTGATGTCGATAACCGGCATTTGATCCTGGTCGATGACGTGTTCTATAGCGGCCGCACCACCCGCGCGGCACTGAATGAAATTTTTGATTATGGCCGGCCGGCCACAGTGACTTTAGCGGTATTAATTGAACGCAATGGCCGTGAGTTACCGATCCGCCCCGATATTGTCGGTGCCGCGGTGCTACTGGAAAAAGATCAGCAGCTCAAATTACGCAAATCAGCGGACGGATTACATCTGGAGTTGCGTCAGGGCGGAGCGGTGCATGCACAGTAACCAACTGACCGAACAAGGCCATTTGAGGCATTTTCTGACCATTGAAGGCCTTAAACGACCATTACTGACCGAGATCATGGATCGCGCCGAGCAATTTTCAGGGATTGGTCACCGGCAGGTGAAAAAAGTCCCACTGCTACGCGGTAAAACCATTGTTAATCTGTTTTTTGAAAACAGCACCCGTACCCGTTCAACCTTTGAATTAGCAGCTAAACGTCTGTCTGCCGATGTGATGAATTTTAATATCAATACCTCTGCAACTTCTAAAGGCGAAAGCCTGCTCGACACCTTGCATAACCTTGAAGCCATGCATACCGACATGTTTGTGGTGCGCCACAATCAAAGTGGTGCTGCTGAATTTATTGCTCAGCACGTGGCGCCACATGTCAGCGTTATTAATGCCGGTGATGGCTGTCATGCACATCCGACGCAGGCGATGCTGGATATGTTTACCATTCGTCGCCATAAACAACAATTCGCCGATTTGCGGGTAGCCATTGTTGGCGATATTTTGCACTCGCGGGTGGCCCGTTCACAGATCCAGGCGTTATCAACCTTAGGCGTTGGCGAAATTCGGGTCATTGGACCACAGACATTGTTACCCCGTGATTGCCACACCATGGGTGTCCATGTTTATCACGATATGGCGGCAGGCCTTGAAGACGTTGATGTGGTCATTACGCTGCGGCTACAACTTGAGCGCATGCAAGGCGCCTTATTACCCAGCGCCCGTGAATATTACCGCTGCTTTGGCCTGACCCCGGAAAAACTGCGTTATGCAAAACCTGATGCCATTGTTATGCATCCCGGTCCGATTAATCGTGGTGTTGAAATTGCGTCGTCGGTGGCTGATGGTCCGCAGTCCGTGATTCTTGAGCAAGTGACTCACGGCATTGCTATTCGTATGGCAGTGATGTCGATGGCACTGGGCAGTCAATCAGATTTTTATGAGGCCGAAGCATGAGAACGGTGATAACAGGTGGCCGTGTTATTGATCCGGCCAGCCAGCTCGATACGCAGCAGTCTATATATATCAATGACGGCAAAATCGTCGCCATTAGCGACCATTTAGCCGATTTTTATGCTGATTTGACGATCGATGCCGATGGCATGATTGTTTGTCCGGGATTGGTCGATTTAAGCGCTCGATTGCGTGAACCGGGTCAGGAACACACAGCAACCATTGATAGCGAGACCCGTGCAGCCGTTGCTGGCGGTATTACCACGCTCGCCGTTCCGCCAGATACTGATCCGGTGATTGATAATCCCGCCGTCGTCGAGTTGATTGAAGATCGCGCCAAAAAAGCCGGTCGGGTGATGGTGCTGACTGTTGGCGCTTTGACGCAAAAACTGGACGGCGAATTGTTGGCCGAAATGGCGGCGTTAAAACAAGCCGGCTGTGTTGGTGTCAGTAATGGACACAATGCTATTAAAAACAGCGTGGTTTGGCGGCGGGCCCTCGAATATGCCTCAACCTTAGATCTTACTGTCTTTATTAATGCTGCTGATCCGTGGCTGCAAAAACAAGGCTGTGTTCATGAAGGCACCGTCAGCGCCCGGCTGGGATTATCTGGTATTCCGGAAAGCGCCGAAACCATCGCTGTAAGTCGTGATTTATTGTTAATCGAGCAGTGTGGTGTACGCGCTCACTTTCATAATATAGCTAGTGGTCGTGCGGTTAAAATGATTCGTGAAGCACAGGAGCGTGGCTTACCGGTCACTGCCGATGTCAGTGCCCATCATCTGCATTTATGTGAACATGATCTGGGCAATTACGATGCGCTTAGTCATGTATTGCCGCCACTACGCAGTGTGCGCGATCGTGAACAATTACAGCAAGGTTTACGAGATGGTGTTTTGCAGGCTATCGCTTCGCATCATCAACCACTGGATGCTGACGCCAAGTTAGGCCCATTTGCTGAAACCCAGCCGGGTATTTCAGCATTAGAGACGCTGCTGCCATTAACATTGAAACTGGTTGAAGATGACGAACTGGATTTACTTACGGCGCTGGCAGCACTGACCTGTCAGCCAGCGGAGATCCTCGGCATTGATGCTGGCCAGCTGAAAATCGGATCCAGTGCAGATATTTGTATTATCGATCCCGATGCGCATTTTGAATGCCAACCGGGAAAACTTATCAGTGCCGGTAAAAATAGTCCTTTCGCCGGTTGGTTATTTCGTCACCAAGCGGCCTATACGCTGTTTCAGGGCAAACTGGTTTATCAGCGCTAGTGCTAATTATATTTATTGGAATTTTATATGCTTAAATCATCGTGGCTGCGCGGTCTTACCATTATCGGATTAGTGATATTTATCAGCGGCTGTTCGCCCGAAGTAGGCAGCACTGAATGGTGCGTGATGATGAAAGAAAAACCTAAAGGTGACTGGACCGCCAACGAGGCCGGCGATTACGCCCAACACTGCTTGTTGTAAGTTATGTCGGCAAGACTTTATGCCCTGGATTTTGACGGGGTCATCTGTGACAGTGCCATGGAAACAGGTCTCAGTGCCTGGCGTGCTGCACGGCGTATCTGGCCTGAATTACCGATTCAGATACCCGAGGCCGTATTAGCCGGATTTCGCGAGGTTCGGCCGGCACTGGAAACGGGGTTTGAAAGTATTCTAATCAATCGCAGTTTATACGACGGCACCCCTGTATCAGCATTGCTTAATGATTTTGCACAGCAGATTGATACCGTTCGGCAGCGTTTCGAGCTATGTAATGAAACGCTGAAAAGCGTATTCGGTAAGGTGCGCGATAGTTGGATTGAAGATGATTTTGCCAGCTGGATTGCCAATAACCCGCTCTATCCGGGTATGGCTGACTTTTTACAAAAGATGCCACCTGCACAGCTGTTTATTATTACCACCAAGCAAGAACGCTTTGTCAGCGCTATTCTGGAAGCAAATGCCATTACCCTGTCGAAAGCGCAGATCTACGGCCTGGAAAGACGCCGCAGTAAAAGCGATATCTTAGGCGAGTTTGCCGGGGATCACAGGGGGGAAATATGCTTTATTGAAGACCGCCTGCCAACGCTATTGCAGATCGTTAATGAGCCGCATTTAGATAGCGTTGATTTATGGCTAGCCGATTGGGGTTATAATACGCAAAACGATCGGCAAACTGCTGAGCAATCGTCACGCATTAACACACTGGCTTTACAGAATTTACACCGTTTATTGAATTAACAGTGAGTGCCGACATCGGCAAGAAAAAAATGGCGGAGCGGACGGGACTCGAACCCGCGACCTCCGGCGTGACAGGCCAGCATTCTAACCAACTGAACTACCGCTCCGCAACCTGCTCAAACCAGCTGGTTTGGTCAGGAAGCGTGAAAGCATACAGCAAATTTTCGTCAGGTGTTAGCGAAAAAAAGCATTTTTTCTTCCGTCACAAAAAAGCCCGCAATTATTGCGGGCTTTGGTTTGAATGCAACGTCAGTAACTTATTGAAAACTACATCGATTCAGCAGCCTGAACCGCTTTGGTGACTAACCGTTTAGCGGCTCCCTTGGCATCTGCGGACTTGATCTGTTCCAGGTTGACAGGTTCACCCACAATAATCGCGCCGCCCATACCGGCACCAAAGTGCGGGGTACATTTATATATGTATATGCCTTCCTGGGTAAAAGTACGATTATAGTTATCGCTCATTTGTGAAGCCCACATTTCGGCACCTTCCGGAATCAAACCCTCAAGCGATTCAGTGTTGTGGGTACTCATATTGGTCCATGAAACGGTGTCACCTGGCGCAATTTTTACAACCAGCGGGCTGTACTGAAGTCCTTGCGCAGTGACGGTATGCGTTTCACTCGTTGTCGCTTGGACTGTTTCTTCAACTTCAGTCACCACTTTTTCAGCTTTCTCAGCAACCTCTTCCAACAGTTCTTCAGCTTCTTCACGACCTTCTGCTGCAGTCTTTTCTGCTGCGGCTATAACTTGATTGGTTTTTTCAGTCAACTCGTCAGAAGCTTCAACAGCGTTTTCCGTCGCAGAATTAACCATTTCGGTCGTTTTATCAACGACTTCTTCGGTAACACTTTCTTCCAGCGCTTGTTCTTCATTATCAAGCGCCGCTTTTGCTTGTTCGCTAAGCTCAGATTGTTCACTATCAGCTGAATTATTATCAGATGGGGCGGATTCTTCTAACGGTGGCAAAGTTTCTGATGGACGCTGATAATTTTCGCTTCCACCGGTAATTACCGTGGACACAATCGCAACCACAAAAATCGCGATGGCGGCAATAATAACGGCAGAAATAATAGCTTTGGATTTTTGCATTATGGCTCCTTGTTAACTGAATTCGTATCGCAGCATGATATCATTTCTGGTCAATTCGGCAGCAGTTTGCCAAGGATTCTTGCAAAGCTGTAATTCATGCGATAATAGTCACTTGAATGATTACTTACCCCGCTAACTTGCCGGTCGCCTGATTGCCAAGTATCTATTTGTTACCCTCTTTGAGAACGCTATGTCATTTTTAACGCTCGGCCTTGCCGAACCGCTCACGCGCGCCATTAGTAAACTTGGCTACGACCAGCCTACCCCGATTCAGCTGCAAGCCATTCCGCTCATTTTAGAAGGTCGGGATCTTTTAGCTGCGGCGCAAACGGGTACGGGTAAAACAGCCAGCTTTACTTTGCCGCTATTACATCGTCTGAGCGACGGCAAACCCGCGACGGCAAACCGGGCACGGGCACTCATCTTAACACCTACCCGCGAACTGGCCGCGCAAGTCGCGGAAAGTGTGGCGCAATATGGTCAGTTTTTACCCCTGCGAAGCTCTGTGGTTTATGGTGGCGTAAAAATTAATCCACAAATGATGGCACTGCGTCGCGGCGTCGATATTCTGATCGCCACACCAGGCCGGTTGATGGATTTATATCAGCAAAATGCCGTGCGGTTTGACACTTTAGAAGTGCTGGTGCTTGATGAAGCCGATCGCATGCTGGATATGGGCTTTATTAACGACATTCGCAAAATCATTGCGCTGCTGCCAAAAAAGCGACAAACCCTGTTGTTTTCAGCAACCTTTTCCGGTGCTATCCGACAACTGGCCGGCAGCTTAATGCAACATCCGGCCGAAGTTTCTGTATCTCCCCGTAACACCACAGCCGCCGCCGTACAGCAAAGTATTATTCCGGTTGATAAAAGCCGTAAATCAGCTCTGCTGGCCAGCCTGATAAATCAACCCGATTGGTCACAAGTGCTGGTGTTTTGTCGCACCAAACACGGTGCCAATAAACTGACCAAACAACTTGATAGCATCGGTGTTCAAGCAGCTGCTATTCATGGCAATAAAAGCCAGGGCGCACGCACCAAAGCGTTGGCCGATTTTAAAGCCGGTAAAATTCAGGCATTAATTGCCACGGATATCGCCGCACGCGGACTCGACATTGATCGTTTGCCGCATGTGGTTAACTTTGATTTACCGAATATTGCCGAAGATTATGTGCATCGCATTGGTCGCACCGGACGTGCCGGCGCCACCGGAGAAGCCATTTCATTAGTTTGTGCTGAAGAAATTGCCGAATTGCACGGTATTGAAAAGTTGATCGGCGCAGCTATCCCCAGAATCGATCTGCCTGAGTTTGCGCCAACAGAGCCACTGCCAACCACCAGCAACGGGGTTAAAAAACCGCAGCCCGCTAAACGACCAAGATCAGCTAAATCATCTGGCGCAAATTTTTCACAGGGTGATCCGGCTAAGGCTGGCAAAGGCCCGGATAATCGCCCACGTCGTAAAAAAACAACTGACAGTCGTTGGCCAAATCCTAAAAACCACAACGCATAACTTAAAATAGCATTACCGTCAGTGATTGGGTTGTAGTGCTTTTTTATTTTTAACAACGACCACTCAGTCTTTATTCACTTCCCGTTTATCGATATACATCAGCACAATTTGCCGGTCGGTATAGATATCATTGGTGCCACTTTCACGCACTTTGTCGTAAAAGGCTTTGAATTTAGGATCGCGGGCTTTCATATCGTCCAGATTGTTCAACAAAACAGTGGCCTGGAACGCAGTGGGAGCCGTATCAAAATAGCGGATCGTGCAATAACTGCTGATAGGCTCATCGCTATTTTCCAGCTTTTTTTGCACCGTTTCACTAAACATACATTGCTGGTAATTTTCGATACCGGCCTCATCACTGACTGGCTCCGCCTGAACCCAAGATGTCACCAAAAGCGACAACAGCAATGATGATTTCATAGTCTTAACCTCCAGATAAACCGAGGCTAAGACCTATCCACCATCGAGACGGTTCCGCGATTATTTTATTCCAATGCAGACAGTTCGTTGGTGACGGCCAAATATCTATTACCTTCTTTTTTGACCCGCGCGGCATCGTTTTCTTCTGAGCCAATATGCACTCCTTCCAACGTTACAGCTAATTGTTCCAGATCGGTATTTATTTTGGCCAGTGCATTTTCAAGGGTATAGGTCAGTTCATGAATAGCTGCTATGTCGGCAGCGCTGAGATTATCTTGCTTAAGCAGCTTTGCCAGGCGCTGATTACCTTTATTAAAGTTGCTGACCGCCTGTGATAATGATTCAGCCTCTTTACCCTGATAATGTTTTACGGGATCGGCATAACTGGTATTCATTACCGAAAAACTCAGCACGGCAGCAGCCAGATATTGCATAAGCTTCATAAACTATCCTTAAATATAAATGAGAATCTTTATCAAACAATGTCAAAGCTCATTTGAAAACAAAATACGTCCAACTTTTGCGTCAGACGTTTTTTACTGTCCAAAACAATATCGGCCACAGTTGTGGCCGATATTGGAACAGACTAGAGAAACTTAAAAGCTATCAAAAACTACATTTTTTCGGCTTCAGCAATGGCTGCTTCAGCAACGCGTTTTAAACCACCGCTGACATCCTTCGCTTTAACCGCCTCAAGGTTTGTTGGTTCGCCAACAATTACTGCTCCGCCCATACCTGCACCAATATGCGGTGTACAGACATAAACATAAATACCTTGTTGCTCAAATTTATGGCTGAAATCTTCACCGATCGACGTCTTAAATGCTTCGGCGCCTTCAGGAATAAGGCCTTCTATCATTTCGACGTTGTGAGTCATCATATTATCCCAGGCAACGGTATCGCCCGGGGCAATCTTAATGACCATCGGGTTAAAAGCCAGCCCCTGCGCCGAGACGGTGTGGGTTTCTGCCATTGCTAAAGGTGCTGTTAACAAGGCACCCAGCATAGATAATGTTAATAAGGTTTTCTGCTTAAACATAAATCCTCCTGTAATAATGATGCGCATTTCAATCAGTGTTATGAGCAACTTAAAGTTCATTATCTCTTGATGTTATCTAATAGTTGTGACGCTTACTTTTACAAAAAGTTTATTTTTCATGCTACCAGGTGATTAATAGCGGGCCTTAATCTGCATTAAATTCAATACTAGTCTTCATTTGTTTGTTTATTCTCCGGCATATTTTGCTTAAGAAAGGTCGACAGCTGGAAAATCAAATAACCGATAACCGACAGAACAATAGCGATTTCATAACGCTGATAAGCGACCGAAATGCCAATGGCACCGGTTAACCATATGCCGGCGGCACTGGCCGTTCCATCCACCTTATTATTTTGTTTCATAATGGCGCCACCACCAATAAACCCCATACCGGTAATGACACCGTACATGACCCGGGCTTCAGCATCACTTCCAGTATAAACGTCCATTGCCACTAACATAAATGCACAGCAGGCAATCGTCACCAGTGGATAAGTGCGCATACCTGCGCCACTGCCTTTATATTCACGATTTATAGCAATAGGTAAGGCCAAAATAAAAGCGATGCCTATTTGATAAGAGTGATACCAAACTAAACTAAAATCGAGATCCATAAATATTTCCGTTCTACAGTTTGTTATCAGTATGGCTTATTGTGACTTGCTGCTGTTTCATACCCCGCGGCCAGGCAAATACCAATGCTTTTATCAGGGTGGCCAGCGGGATGGCAAAAAATACTCCCCATACCCCCCAGATACCGCCAAAAAACAATACGGCTAAAATAATCGATACCGGATGTAAATTCACTGCCTCTGAGAATAATAATGGCACCAGTACATTCCCATCCAGAGCTTGCAAAATTCCGTAAGCCACTAAAACATAAACAAATTGTTCTGTCATGCCAAAATGGAAACCCGCAACAGCAGCCACTGGCAAGGTTGCTACTGCTGCACCAATAAACGGTATCAAAACCGAAAAGCCAACAATCACTGCCAACAATGCTGAATAAGGTAAGCCAAACGCCGCAAAAACACTGTAGGCCACCACACCAACAATCAAAATTTCAATCGCTTTACCTCGTATGTAATTAGCGATCTGGCCATCCATCTCGTACCATATGCGCGTCATCAGGCCTCGTTTTTCCGGTAGTAAAGACAGGGTAAAACCCGCCAGCTGTCGCCGATCTTTGAGTAGAAAAAACACCAAAATCGGTACCAACACCAGATAAACGATTATCCCGACCAGATTGCCCAGAGAGGACAAAGAACTAGTCAAAAGATGCTGTCCAAATGAAGATAATTCACGGCCGGCAGCGATGATCCAATTCTGCAACTGGTCGGGAGTAATGAGATTGGGGTATTTTGCCTGTAACTCGTCCAGCCAGAGTTGACCACTGGATAACATACGTGGCATTTCCTGGACCAAATTGACCAGCTGATCCCAAAGCAACGGTAATAATAAAAAGGCCATTGCCAGCATGGCACCGACAAAGCCCAGATAAACCACACTGAACGCGATCCAGTCTGGTACTTTACGCCGGGTCAGCATATTGACCACACCCTGGAGCATAAATGCCAGCACCAGAGCGGTTAAAAACGGTGCCAATGTGTCACCCAGTAGAATGACAACGGCGAAGCCCAGCGCCAGCACAATTAACAGAATGACGGCCTCTTCATCCGATAAATAGTGTGCTGCCCAGTTTTTTAACAAAGCCCGAACGGTCATCAGTCATCCTCAACATGGTTTGACACGCATTTTGACACAAAACCGAGCGTTATTCGGTAATAAGCCTGTGGTAGCATCGCTGCAAATTGGGAACTATCTGTGCCTGCTATAGCTCCTTAGTGGGGACGTCTTAACACCGGAACATCATGACCAAACATTTATCATTGCCAACTTTGACGCTTTGTCTAACCAGTCTTAGTCTTTTTTTACTTTTTACGGCGCGGCCGGTTATAGCTGAAACCACTCCAGTCACTGTGGTGCAACCTGTGATAGCCGACCTGTCCGAAACCTTACGTCTATCTGGCTCATTAACTGCTGAAAAACGAGCCATGCTGTCACCTCGCATGGATGGTCTGGTTAAAGAGGTATTGGTTGATGCCGGCTATCGCGTTAAAAAGGGCGACATTTTGCTGCGACTGGATCCGGCTATCAGTAAGCAACAATTAGCACAGGCTAAAGCAGCTACCCGCGAAGCAGATGCTGCTGTAATGGAGGCCAAACGACTGGTTAAAGAAGCCAAACGTTTGCGCGGTGAAAATTATATTTCCGCTACTGAATTAGCCAGTCGCGAAGCAAACCTGGCTTTGGCAGAAGCGGCATTAGCTGCTGCCGAGGCCAATGAAAATACCCG
Organism: Methylophaga sp.; assembly: GCA_035704795.1. GTDB lineage: Bacteria > Pseudomonadota > Gammaproteobacteria > Nitrosococcales > Methylophagaceae > Methylophaga. Next base: position 24,358 of record DASSWO010000029.1, read on the forward strand.
TGCTGAGGAACTTCGCCGCCACGAACTTCCGGCACCTTTTGGTGGTGTGATCAGTGCCAAAATGACCGAAGCTGGCGAATGGGTTAATCGTGGCGATCAAGTGTTAGAGCTGGTAGCCTTAAATAGGGTAAGACTGGATGTTAATGCGCCACAGGAACAGTTTTTAGGTATTGACGAAAATAGTCCGGTCAGCGTTTATCCCGATGCCCAGCCGGGTAAGAAATTACCGGGCAAAATCACTGCTTTGGTCCCGGTCAGCGATGCTCAGGCACGATCTTTTCTGGTACGCATTGTATTAGAGGACCCGAATACTCAGTTATTACCCGGAACATCAGCAACGGCTGAAATCAAACTCGACAATGGCAAAATGCCAGGCTTATCGTTGCCCCGTGATGCCGTGTTACGACATCCAGACGGGGGGCGCAGCGTGTTTATCATTAACGCGGATAATCAAGCTATCCGCAAGCAGATACAAGTCGTTCGCGAAATCGCTCAACGCCTTGTTATCACTGGCGTCAACCAACAAGATCGGGTCGTGCTACGTGGCAATGAAGTACTGCAGGAAGGTGACAGCGTTCGGATCGTTGAGGATCGGCAATAAGGATTTTACCCCATGCTTGAAGCACCGATTCGCAACGGCAAGTTGCTGACAGTTATTGTTCTGATAATTTGTGTATTGGGTATCGCCGCTGCGCGGTTAATCCCGGTGCAAATGATTCCGGATCTGGATACCCGTACCATCAGTGTGGTAACCGAATGGCCTGGCGCAACACCCCAGGACATTGAAAAAGAAATCCTGATTGAGCAGGAGCGTTACCTGCGCAATATCCCCAACTTGGCTCGCATGGAATCAATTGCCGAGACCAGTCGGGCGACCGTAGAGCTCGACTTTCCGTTCGGTGTTGATATCAACGAAACCCTGATTGAGGTTACCAACGCCTTGAGCCAGGTGTCTAATTACCCGGTAAACGTAGATCAGCCAAGCATTCGCAGTAGTTCGTTCTCTGAAAATGCTTTCATGTACTTTGCCATCACACCGCTAAAGGGTAATCCACTCAACCTGGATCTGGATATGATCACCGACTTTGTCGATGACAATGTCCGTACCCAAATGGAACGGGTTAATGGTGTTTCAGAGGTACAACTGCGCGGTGGTGC